>URED01000041.1 GCA_900546785.1 uncultured Oscillospiraceae bacterium
AACCTGTGACCCTCTGCTTGTAAGGCAGATGCTCTCCCAGCTGAGCTATACTCCCTCAGTGCTATTTATTTTACCACAAATCTGGATAAAGTCAAGCATTTTATAAAATTTAATACAAGGCATATTGCGCGCATTTAGAAAATATGATATTTTAAATATATCACACAAAACACAAACAGGAGTTTAGAATATATGAAACTGATAAGCTGGAACGTAAACGGGCTCAGGGCATGTATGAACAAGGGATTTCAACAGTTTTTCAATGAAGCGGACGCGGATATATTCTGCATACAGGAAACAAAATTGCAAAAGGGGCAGATAGATTTTTCTCCCGAAGGGTACTGTGCTTTTTGGAACTATGCAGAAAAGAAAGGCTATTCGGGCACTGCGGTCTTTTCCAAAAAAGAGCCTTTGAACGTGAAATACGGAATGGGAATCGAAGAGCACGACAAAGAAGGCAGGCTCATAACGCTTGAATTTGACGATTTTTATTTGCTGACGGTTTATGTGCCGAACGCGCAACGCGAACTGACAAGGCTTGACTACCGTATGAAATGGGAGGACGCTTTTTTTGAATACATAAAAGCGCTTGACCGAAAAAAGCCGGTCATTTTTTGCGGCGACCTGAATGTGGCGCACGAAGAGATAGATCTTAAAAACCCGAAAACGAACCGCAACAACGCGGGATTTACGGACGATGAACGCGCCAAGATGACTCGCATCCTTGATAACGGATTTACAGACACATTCAGATATTTCTATCCCGACCTCGAGGGTATCTACAGCTGGTGGAGCTATATGTTTAAGGCAAGGGAAAAGAACGCGGGATGGCGCATAGACTATTTTATTGCCTCTAAACGGCTGGACGAAAAATTGAAATCAGCCGATATACTGACGGATATTTACGGCTCCGACCACTGCCCTGTTTTACTTGAGGCAGAAATTTAAAATAAATGTTAAAAATCATATTTACTTTTAGAAAAATTTGTATTAAAATATTTCAGGTGGGCAACGGTGCTTTTGGGAGCTACGTATGCCCATTTTTATTAATTTGTAAATTCAGGGGGCAGCTATATGAAAAATCTTGGCTACTACAACGGCGAATACGGACTTATTGAAGAAATGAAAATACCGATGACGGACAGGGTATGCTGGTTCGGAGACGGTATTTATGACGCTACCTATTCCCACAACCACAAAATATTTGATCTGCCGGCACACCTTGACAGGTTTTACAGAAGCGCAAAGCTGCTGGACATCAACATGCCCATAGAGCGTGCCGAGCTTGAAAAGCTTTTGGCAGATCTTGTTCTTAAAGTTGACGACGGTGACCAGTTCGTATATATGCAGGTAACGCGCGGCAGCGGGCTGAGAAAGCATATATATGAGAAGGAGATGAAATCCAACCTTTGGATAACGCTTACCCCCTGCCCTGTTGCGGACACATACAAACCGATAGACGTGATTACATATGAGGACAAGCGCTTTTTATACTGCAACGCAAAGACGCTGAATCTGATCCCCTCCTGCCTTGCGGCAACGGCTGCGGACAGAGCAGGCTGCGAGGAGGCAATCTTCCACCGCGGTGATATCGTTACGGAATGCGCGCATTCCAATGTTTCGATCTTCAAGGACGGCAAGGTCATTACCCACCAGCTTGATGACAAGGTGCTGCCCGGCACGGCAAGACTGCGGCTGCTTGCCTTTGCCGAAAAGCTTGGCTATGAAACAGAGGAACGCGACTACACGCTTAACGAGCTTATGAACGCGGACGAGATCGTTGTTCACTCTACAGGCTCTTTCTGCATACCGGTAAAAACAGTGGACGGCAAACCCGTAGGCGGCAAGGCGCCCGAAATGCTGAAAAAAATACAGGACGCGCTTGTTGCTGATTTTGAGGAACAGTGCAAAGCTGAGTGATAAGACTTTAATTTATCTTCGGAGAGGCTTACTATGACGAAAGAGGAACTTACGATTTTCAATGTTGGCTGTAACCTGGACACACTTATGAACCTGGACCCACGGGGCTACGGCGTTTGCAGGATACTCTATGACGGCGCGCGGAAATTTACGGGCGAGCCGCTTTCCACGAACGGCGCAAAAGGGCTTATAAAACACGTAAAAAAGGGTAAAAAGGTATTTATTTTCACAGGTTTTGTTCTGCTTCCGTGGGAGGAAGCGGAAACGGACGGCATTATATCCAGCTGTTTATTTGCCAAATTCATTATGAAGGCCTTTGGCGCAAGGCCGGTGCTGCTGATTCCGAGCCAGTGCGAAAAGGCGGTAAAAGCCATATCCAACGTGTTGGATTTTGCCGTGACGGACGATATCGACGATAAAAGCGAAAACACCGTTACCTATATCGTTTTCACAAAAGAGCGCGAGGAAGCCCCCGTGCAGGCAAAGGAGATCTTATCCCACGGCAAGCCCTGCGCGGCAATCAGCATTGAGGCCCCCGGGCGCAACAAAAACGGCTATTACCACAATGCCGTAGGCGTAAACACAACGGGCGTTGAAGCAAAATACGACGTGCTGTTCAAAATGTGCAAGGACGCGGGTATCTATAATCTTTCCATAGGCGATCTCGGCAACGAGATCGGCATGGCGGCTATAGAGGACCACATAAGAAAATATGTGCCTTATGCCGAAAAAGGCGGCTGCAAGGCAGGCAGCGGCTTTGGAATCCTTGCGGACACCGTTGCGGATAATATTATCACCGCCACGGTATCCGACTGGGGCTGTAACGCGCTTATGGCGGCAACGGCTTTTCTGCTTAAAAAGCCTGAGCTTTTTCACGATACGGAGGAGCAATCCGCCGCAATGGACGCCGCCGCTGCGGCAGGCATGCTGGACATGTACGGCAAGCCGCGCCCCTATATAGACGGCATCGGCAAAAACATAAATCTGCCGCTGGTAGCACTGATGGGGGCGCTGATCGAATATCCCCCCACGGTGGAGGACAAAACGCGCGAGTGGTTTGAACACACGCTTGAAAAGGGATATTTTACGCGATGAGAGCAAAATTTTTGCCGTGCGGCGACTGCGCGGTAACTGTGAATTTCGGCAATGAGATCAACAGGCAGACGAACCGGCGGGTGACGGAGTTTACCGCCGCAGCCGAAAAGGCAAAGATCCCCGGCGCCGTGGAATACATACCCGCCTTTTGCAGCGTTACCGTGATTTATGACCCGCTTAAGACAACACAAAAAGAGCTGATCAGATCGCTCAAAAAGGCGCAGAAAAACGGCGCGGGCGAAAGTGAATTTAAACCTGTTCTTTATAAGATCCCAGTTTGCTATGACGGCGAATTTGCGCCGGATATGCAAAGTGTGGAAGAGATCACAAAGCTTCCAAAAGAAGAGATCATAAAGATCCACACCGGGCGGGACTACCCGATCTATATGCTGGGCTTTCTGCCGGGGTTTGCGTACCTTGGCGATATGGACGAGCGCATTGCCGCGCCGCGCCTTGAAGTGCCGAGAGTTAAAATCGAGCGTGGGAGCGTGGGCATAGGCGGCAACCAGACCGGCATATACCCTTCTGATTCTCCCGGAGGCTGGCGGCTTATAGGCAAAACGCCTGTAAGGGTCTATGATGAGCGAAAGGAAAGCCCCATACTTTACCGCGCCGGAGACCAAATCAGATTTTACAGAATTACAAAAGACGAATTTTATGAGATAGACCGAAAATGCGAAAGCGGCGAATACGCCGCAGAACGGGAGGAGGTGCGCCGTGAGCATTAAGATCGTGCGCGGCGGGCTCCTTACCACCGTTCAGGACGGGGGACGTATCGGCTGCATGAAATACGGCTTTTCGCAGTGCGGGGCAATGGATATGCGCGCGTTTCACACCGCAAACGCGCTGCTTTCAAACAACGCCGGCGCCGCCGTGCTTGAAATGACCGTGACCGGAATAGCCGCGCTTTTTACGGAGGACTGCGCGATCTGCATCAGCGGCGCGCAGATGGAAGCACAGATCAACAGAAAGCCCATACGCACCAACAAGGTGTATGAGATAGCAGCCGGCGATGTTCTGCTGTGCGGCAAAGTCAGAAACGGCGCAAGAGCGTATCTTGCCGTCAGCGGCGGCATAGACGTGCCGGAATTTTTGGGCAGCCGTTCGACCGATCTGAAAGCAAAGGCAGGCGGCTTTTGCGGCAGAAAGCTGAAGACCGGGGACGAACTGAAAATACTGCCGCACGAAAGACTGAAAAAGATTGAAAAGCGTGAGATTCCCGAATTTGAATATCAAAACGAAATATGCCTGCGGGCGGTATGCGGGCCGCAGGATTCTATGTTTACCAAAGAGGATATAAACACCTTTTTCGGCACGAAATACAGCGTTACCGCCGAGGCGGACAGAATGGGTGTTCGCCTCAAGGGCGCGCCGCTGATGGGTAAAAACGGCATGAATATCATATCGGACGGTATTGCGCCGGGCAGCGTACAGGTGCCGGACAGCGGTATGCCGATCATCCTTTGCGCGGACAGGCAGACAACGGGCGGCTATGCAAAGATAGCAACTGTGATCAGCGTGGATATGCCGCTGCTTGCGCAGGCTTTGCCGGGCTGCAAGATACGTTTTGAACGCATAAGCACGGCTGAGGTCGAAAACGCCGCCAAAGAAGCAAGCAGAAATATAAAAACAATAAAAGAGCAGATCAATAAACTGTAAAGAAGTGAAGATATGGATTATTCGAAAATGAGCCCAAAGGAAGTAAGGCAGCTCATAAAAGAGCAAAGGATAACCGGGCAGACGAGCGGCATGTGCGCAGGCTTTGCGCAGGCAAACCTTTGCATACTGCCGAAAGAGCTGGCATTCGATTTTTTGCTTTTCTGCACAAGGAACCCGCGCCCCTGCCCCGTTCTTGAGGTGGGTGACGCCGGCTCAAGAACCATAAGAGAAATGGCGGATCACGCGGATGTTGCAACGGATTTTCCGAAATACAGGATATGGAAAAACGGAAAGCTTGAAAAAGAGGTTTTTGATATTTCCGATATCTGGCGGGAGGATCTTGTTTACTTCCTGATCGGCTGTTCCTTTTCGTTTGAGGCTGAGCTGATTGAGGCCAATATTCCCGTGCGCCATATTGAAGAGCGCAGAAACGTGCCGATGTTCAACACGAACATCCCGCTTCATAAAGCGGGCGTTTTCGGCGGAAACATGGTGGTTTCCATGCGCCCTATACCGTATGACCTTGTTGTGAAAGCTGTAAATGTTACTGCGGCAATGCCGCGCGTTCACGGCGCGCCGATACATATAGGCGACCCCGCCCTGATCGGCATAAGAGATATTGCAAAGCCGGATTACGGCGATCGCGTTACCGTTAAAGACGGCGAGATACCCGTTTTCTGGCCCTGCGGCGTTACACCGCAGAACGCTGTTATGAACGCAAAGCCTGCATTTGCAATTACGCATTCGCCGGGGCATATGTTTATTACGGACGTTACAAACGCAAGCCTGAAATACTAACTAACGCAGGGCTTGTATCCTATATTTATTGAAAGAGTGATCTTGTGTTTAAGATAAATCTAAACTGTGATCTCGGCGAGGGCGCTGGCGCGGATGGAATCATCATTCCGCACATAAACAGCGCCAATATAGCCTGCGGTTTCCATGCAGGAGACGCCGAAACGATTGTAAAAACACTTACGCTTTGCAAGAAGAACGGTACGGGCGCGGGCGCGCATCCCGCCTACCCAGACAAAGAAAATTTCGGCAGGACGAACATGGCGCTGGATCCCGAACAGGTCTATGATATTACGCTGTACCAGCTTGGCGCGATAGGCGCCATGGCAAAAACGAAAGGGGTGCGGCTGGAGCACGTTAAAGCGCACGGCGCTTTGTATAACGCCGCAGCAAAGGACAGGGCGCTGGCGGACGCCATAGCAAAGGCGGTATATGATTATGACAAAAATCTGATCCTGCTTGCGCTTTCCGGCTCCGAAATGATCAACGCGGCAAAAGCGGCGGGGCTGAGATATGCCTGCGAGGTCTTTGCGGACAGAGCATACGAGGCAGACGGCACACTGCGCAGCCGCAATCTTGAAGGCGCCATGATTGAAGATGAGAACGAGGCGGTTCGGCGCGTGATCAGAATGGTCAAAAGCGACCTTGTAACAGCGTATACGGGCGAGGATATAACGATTGAAACACATTCGGTATGCGTGCACGGCGACGGGCCCAAGGCTATCCAATTCGTACACAAGCTCAACGAAGCGTTTGACAGAAACGGAATTGAAAAAGTGTCTCTTTCCGAAGTCATCAGGGGTAATTGAAATGTTTTTCAGAACAGAAGCCGCAATAGATCTGGACGCGGCAGAACATAATTTCAACGTTACAAGGGCCAAGCTGCCGCAGAATGTGAAACTGCTTTGCGTTATAAAGGCGGACGCCTACGGCCACGGCGCCGTAGAGCTTGCAAAGCTTTTTGAGGGCAGAGCGGATTTTTACGGCGTTGCCTGCACGGAAGAGGCAATAGAGCTGATTCAGGCGGGCATAAAAACGCCCGTGCTGATCTTGGGAACGGTTGCACGGGAATATTTTGCGGATATTGTAAAATACGGCATACGCATACCCATATTCAGCTATGACGACGCGAAAGCGCTTTCAGAAGAGGCGCAAAGGCAGGGAAAGACCGTGCCTTTCCACTTTTGTGCGGACACGGGCATGAGCCGCATAGGCTTTCAGGTGAGCGAACAAAGCGCGGACGTCTGCAAAGAGATCGCCTGCCTGCCGGGGATCTTTGCAGAGGGATTGTTTTCTCATTTTGCAACAGCGGATGAGGCGGATCTTTCAAAGGCCGTTGCGCAGAGGGAAAGATTTAAGCAATTCATCAGAATGCTTGAGGCGCGCGGCATGGATATTCCGATCAAGCATATAAACAACTCTGCCGGGATCATGAATTTTGACGAATATTTTGATATGTGCAGAATGGGCATCATCCTATATGGGCTTTACCCCTCGCACGAGGTGGATAAAAGCCTGCTCAGAATCAAGCCCGTTATGGAGTGGCGCACGCATATTTCGTTTATAAAAGAACTTGAGGCAGGGCGTGAGATCTCCTACGGCGGCACATACAAAACGCAGGAAACGCGCCGCATTGCCACGATCCCCGTGGGCTATGCGGACGGATACCCCAGGTGCCTTTCAAACAGAGGAAAGGTGCTGATCAACGGGCAGTTTGCGCCGATAACGGGCAGAGTTTGCATGGATCAGTTTATGGTGGATATTACGGGCATTGACGCGCAGGTCGGCGATACCGTTATCCTGATCGGCAAGAGCGGTGATCACGAGCTTTCCATGGAAGAGGTATCGGAAAGCGCGTATTCATTCAATTACGAGCTGCCCTGCCGTATTGCGCGCAGGGTTCCGCGCACGTATTACAGAGGCGGCAAGCTTGTAAAACATACAAATTATATGTATTAAGAGAGGTAAAACGATGCAGCTTTATAACGGCAGACCCGCTGACCTGAGCGGCAGGCTTGACAAGGAAAAGCGGGTTTACGATCTTTTAGACGAACTCGGCATAGAATACGCAAGAGTTGACCACCCCGCGGCGGAAACGATGGAGGCGTGCGAGGAGATAGAAAAGGTCTTGGGTGTTGAGATATGCAAAAATCTTTTCCTTTGCAACCGGCAGAAAACGGATTTTTACCTGCTTATGATGCCCGGCTCCAAACCGTTTAAGACCAAAGATATAACCAAGCAGCTCGGCTGCGCGCGGCTTTCCTTTGCAGGGGCGGAATTCATGCAGGAATTTCTGGATATAACGCCCGGTTCCGTTTCCGTTTTAGGGCTTATGAACGATAAGGAAAACAGAGTTCGCCTGGTAATCGATAAGGATATTCTGGACGGCGAATACATAGGCTGCCACCCGTGCATAAACACATCCAGTCTTTCTATAAAAACGCAGGACATCATAAATAAATTCCTGCCTGCCGTTACGCACGAGCCCACCATTGTTGAGATGCCGTGGCACACCGAGGCATAATGGGCGTTCTGATATGCCCCGTGTGCGGCAAAGCGCTTGAAAAAGAAGAAAAGCGCTTTTGCTGCGCAAACGGCCACAGCTTTGATATTGCCAAAGAGGGTTACGTTAACCTGCTGACGGGCAGCAAGAGCGGAGATAAGACCGGGGACAGCAGAGAATCCGCCCGCGCAAGGCACGAATTTCTGCAAAAGGGCTATTTTGATTTTCTTAAGGAAGAGATCAAAACGCGGCTTTCCGGCACCGTGCTGGACATTTGCTGCGGCGAGGGGTATTACGACGAATACAGCGGTGAATTATACGGCTTTGACCTGAGCAAAGAGATGGCGCGCCTTGCCGCAAAGCGCAAAAACGGCGGCACGTATTTTGTTGCCAATCTGAAAGCCATACCCGTAAAAAGCGAAAGCATAGACACCGCCATACACATATGCGCGCCGTTTCATGCGGGCGAATTTGCAAGGGTGCTCAAAAGCGGCGGCAGGCTTTACAGCGTTGTGCCCGCACCGGAGCATCTTTTTGAGCTGAAGAGCCTGGTTTACGACACACCTTATAAAAATGATGAAAAATACCCGAAAGCAGACGGCTTGGCGCTCATGGCAAAAGAAACGGTTAGGAAAAAAGCGGTGATCCCGCGCGAGGATCTGAAAACGCTGTTTTCCATGACGCCGTATTTTTACCGCACCAGGCAGAGCGACAAAGATAAAATAGATTCCGTTGCCGCGCTTGAAACAACGCTTTCATTCGTAATTCTTGAATACCAAAGAGCTTAAAAACTGTTCGCATATTCTCTTGCGAACAGTTTTTGCTTTTTTACACTTTACACATTATGTTTTATTTGATATGATAAGTTTGGTGAAGTTTATATCCGCCTCGAAAAAAAACGCCATAACATACGGAGGAAGAATATGAAGCTTGAACTGAAAGAGATAACCAAAAGTTTTACCGGCAAGGAAGTGCTGAAAGGCATATCGCTCCGTGCAGAAAGCGGCACTGCATTCGGTCTGCTTGGCAGAAACGGCGCGGGCAAGACCACTACGATCAGAATATTGATGGATGTTTTTCCGGCGGACGGCGGCGAGATACAAATCGACGGCAAAAAAATAGATTACAATAAGGTCAAGCTTGGCTATCTGCCTGAGGAACGAGGCCTTTACCCCAAAAAAAGAATAGACGACCAGCTTGTGTATTTTGCCGAACTGAACGGAATGAAGGCAAAGGACGCCCGGATCTCTATAGACCGCTGGCTGGGCCGCCTTGGAATGGCGGAATATAAAAGCAAGAAACTGAACACGCTTTCCAAAGGCAACCAGCAGAAGATACAGCTCATAACGGCGCTTGCCCATGACCCCGATATCATTATTCTTGACGAACCGTTTTCCGGCCTTGACCCTGTTAACGCAATGCTCTTAAAAGACGTTGTGAAAGAAGAGATCGCGCACGGAAAGATCGTGTTGTTTTCAAGCCATCAGATGAATTATATTGAAGAATTTTGCGATGACATAGCCATACTGAACGGCGGAAAGATCGTTTTAAACGGTAATTTAAAGGAACTGAAGCAGCGCATGGGCGGAAACAAGATAGCCCTGCGCACGGATGAAAAAGAGAAACTGCGCATGCAGTACGGCTTGCAGTGCGCAGAAAATGAAAGCGGCGAATTTATAATACAGCTTGACGAAAACGGGGATATACACAGCGAGATGCAGAAGATCACCGCCCAATATAAGATAGAAGCCGTAAGGGTATACGAGCCGTCTTTAAACGATATTTTTGTTGAATTCGCCGGAGATCAGATATAAAGGGGGCGGCATGATGAAACAGTTTAAAACGATACTTAAGTTTGAGATGAACAATTATTTTCAGAACAAAGTATTTATCGGCCTGACCATCTGCCTTGTTCTGATCCTCGCGGTTATCATGTTTTTTCCGAGGTTCACTTCGGCTTCCGGTGCGGGTACACAAAGCAACGACGCCGCATCAGACGGGCTTCCCGTTATGTATATACTTTTTGACGGGAGTGAAAACACAGCGGTTGAAAGCGCTTTTCAAACAGCCTTTCCGGATTACAGGATAGAGACCGCAACAGACGAAAACAGCATAAGGGAGCAAATCGCTTCCGGCAATGCGGAGTGTGCGTTTATCATCCACAGTCTTACGGATTACACGTATCTTGTTGGCAACCTTACTATGTATGATACAAACGCAGCGGCGGCTGACACCGCTTTGCAGCAGGTATACAGAATGGACGCGCTATCGCAGCACGGCATAACGCCGAATGAAGTTCAGGAGATCCTTTCCGTAACGCCGCAGAGCAATACAGAGAACCTTGGCAAAGACCACAGCCAAAATTTCTTTTACACATATATCATGATATTTGCTCTTTATATGATGATCATCATGTACGGCCAGCTTGTTGCCACCAGCGTAGCCACGGAAAAAAGCTCGCGTGCCATGGAACTGCTTATCACAAGCGCAAAACCTACTGCAATGATGTTCGGCAAGATCACGGCAGCCTGCCTGGCCGGATTTACGCAACTGATCGCGGTATTCGGCAGCGCCTATATCTTTTATAACATCAACAAATCCTACTGGGCGGGCAACGCCATAATCGCATCTATATTTGATATGCCGCTCAGCCTGCTGCTTTATATGGTAATCTTCTTCATACTCGGCTTTATGATATACGCCTGCCTTTACAGCGCACTTGGCTCAATGGCAAACAAGGTGGAAGATATAAACACGCTTTCCATGCCGCTGACCCTGCTTTTTGTGGCGGCGTTTATGGTGGTCATTTTCTCCATGAGCAGCGGAGATGTAGATAATATTGCATTAAAAATATGCTCGTTCATACCGCTGACCTCGCCCATGGCAATGTTTACAAGGATTGCCATGAGCACCGTGCCGGCTTATGAGATCATCATTTCTGTTGTGATTTTAGCCGCAAGTGTGATCGGGATCGGCGTTTTGAGCGCCAAGATATACAGAGTGGGCGTTCTGCTTTACGGAACAACGCCGAAGATCAGCACGGTAATCAAAGCACTCAAACGCTCTTAAATAAAAAACAACCCTGCGCCGGTGATGCGTTTCGCTTGGTGCAGGGTTGTTTTCTTTTCTGCTACATGATCTGATCAATCATGATATCCGAAAAATTGAGCCGTTTAGAGAGGATATACCTTACCTCTTCATCTGTTTTGCCGCTGTTTTTCATATATCTTACCGTTAGGACCGCAAGATTGATCAGCGCCTGTTTATCTGACGTGTGCAAGAGATCACCTCCGTTTTTAGTATTGACCGCACTGTGTTTTTATAAACAGATCAACGTTTCTCCGTTTTGATTCTGTATTCATTTTATACCGCAAATATTTTTATTTTGCTTACAAAATGTTGTTAAAATGTTAAATATAAAAAAATCCGCCGGGCGGGAAACCGTTTCGGCGGATGGAAATTCATTTTTTGTTCTTTTTTGCAGGGGCATAGACGCCGAGCCGGCGCACAAGCCCGCGGTAATAATCCCACTGCATGGGAAAGGACCACATATTCT
Source organism: uncultured Oscillospiraceae bacterium (assembly GCA_900546785.1). GTDB lineage: Bacteria > Bacillota > Clostridia > Oscillospirales > Acutalibacteraceae > Eubacterium_R > Eubacterium_R faecipullorum. Next base: position 11,529 of record URED01000041.1, read on the forward strand.
GCTCGTTTTCCTGTTTAAAGGAAAGGATGTACCTTTCGCGCTCATCGGGGTTTCTAACGGTAAAATGATCGCAAATCTTAGGATCATCTTTGGAGCGCACGGTTATGACGGCGCACTCTCCCTCCGGGCAATAGACTTTTATGACGCCGTCCTCCACGGAACAGACAACGCCTTCATCGCTGCTTTCAGCGGTAAACGCAAAATCCTGCTGCGGCGGGAAAGTATATACCGTAAACGCCTCCCTGCCCGATTTTCCCGTGATATAATCATAGCAAAAATCGCCGTTTGCGTTTTGCGCCTTAATAAATTCTGCCCTGTTGCTTTCCGGGGCCGTAAACGCCTCTACTTTTAATAATTCGCAATCGCCGGTGCAGCTTTTGATCTTTATGCCTATCGTATCTGTTGATACGCCGGGAAATTCAAACACCGTTGCGCCGCCCTCGTTCAGCTCGCCCGTATTATATGAAACAGCGCCGAGCATGAGCTGCGCGTTTAAAATATGGCTGCCGGCACGCGGGCTTTCATAAAGGGCTATACTGCATATTTTTTGTGCAGCGGGGAGCTTAAACGCCACGATCCTTTTATCGTCGTTCTCATCAGCGCGCCACACGCCCTTGAGCGGCAGACCCGGATCATTTTTGATATCCTCGCTGTCAACCAGCTTAAAATCCGCAAGGCGCGCAGGATTGCCGCTGGTGGCGGTCACTTTCGCGTTATAAAGGACGCTGTCCGTTCTTCTTAACCAAAACACCTTATCCGAATTTAGGGTGCCGTTTGCGTGGTCCGTTGCCGTTTGGCTGGAGTATTCCTGCATGGCGCGATAGCCCGATGCATTCTGCATCACACGGGAAAGACTTTCCTTTGCCACGGGGAAGCGCACCCGCTTATCCCAGATATACGTATTGGTTTCACGCATACTGATATTCGGCTCCTTAAGGCGGGTGGAAAGCGCGTTTAGGCTGTAATAATCGGCGGCGCCGTCCCACGCCGTGGAATACGCAAAGCCCTTGAACACAAGCGGCGCATACTGCGCATCGCGCTTTAAAATATCGCCCAGCGCCTCTTCAAAGAAAAGGCTCAGCGCGCGGTGGTCGGCATGACCGTCATAATCACAGCAGTAAATCGTATCCGGCATGTATTTCTCTATAACATTTATAAAGGATTGCAAATAATTATCTCTTGTGAACGCACATTGTGAAAACGGCGCTTTTCCGGCAGTGCCGTAGGTTTCGGTATACCCTGCCGCAGAACGCAGCACCTCTTCGCCCGCCGCGTTGTAGATATGCTTTCCGGAGCTGTCCGTAATACTGTCGCTAAACCCCAGAAAGAGAACGTTTTCCTGCGGTATAGAATACCTTTTTGCAACCGCAAGCGCCTCTTTGATCCTGAGCTTACCGAGCCGGTAGAAATCGCCGTTTGTTGAAAATACGATCCGGACTTCGGAACCGTGCTTTACATACTGCTCTATAACACCGCCGTGAAGGTTGATCTCATCATCTTCATGCGGCGCGAAAAACATTACGTTTTTGCCTGAAAAAATATTTTTTCTATCCGTTTCGGGAAAATCATAAAGCGTATCTTTTTTAAAGAACACACCCGCAAAGACCGCAATACCAGCCGAAACCAGAACGGCAAGGAGCGAGACGGCAAAGAAAAATACCGTAAGCCCCGTTGGAAAGGGCATCAGCACGGCGGCAAGCATGGATATGTCCAACGCGCCGAGCAGCATATAGATCTGAAGCATACGGGATTCTATGTGAATATTGAATGCCACTGCAACAAAGACGAATACAGCCGTGAGCACCTTGAGCGGCATATACAAAAGCGGATTAACGAACGCAATGACGGCCGAGAACAACAGCACAAGCAGCTGCACAAGGATGACCGGCAGTGCGAACGAGGCTTTTTCATAAGGCTTTATTTTTTTCCAATCAACGTTTATCAAAACGATTCCCCATTTCTAAAAATAAACGGCTAACAGCGGAACAAATCCGCCCGCGTTGACTACTCATCTGCTTTATAATACAGAATATGCCGAAAATAGTCAAACTTTTTCACAAAAAAGTGTTGACAAAACAAAAATTTATGATATACTTAGATTGTACTTGATACAAGCTAACAATTAGTTCAAGGTGGTGCTCAATGCAAAAAGAGCAGATAATCTCTTTATTTAAAGAAAAAAATTTCCGCGCCACACCGCAGCGTATTGCTGTTTATAAATATGTTTACGGCCACAGGACTCACCCGGACGCAGCGCAGATCTACGAAAGCGTGCTGAAAAACAACCCAAGCTTTTCAAAAACCACCGTATACAACGCATTAAGATCCCTTTGCGAAAGCGGGTTCCTTATTCCCGTAACCATAGACGGCGTCAAAACGCATTATGACGCAAATGTAAATTTCCACGGTCATTTCATTTGTACAGAGTGCGGCGGGATCTATGATTTTGAAGTGCCTGAGCCTATCGGCAAAGGGCTTGGCGGCTTTGCCGTTGAAAGAAAAGATGTTTATTACAGCGGGCTGTGCCTGAACTGTAACAATAAAACAAAAAATTAATTTTAAAGGAGTATTTATTATGGCAAAAAAGTATTACTGTCCCGTATGCGGATACGAAAGTGACGAACCGATCGAAAAGTGCCCCATCTGCGGCGCTGCTATGAAAGAGCGTGAAGAGGGCGGCGAAATGGCTTGGGCTGCCGAGCACATCGTAGGCGTTGCACAGGGTGTAAGCGAAGAGATCATTCAGGGCCTTCGCGAAAACTTTAACGGCGAGTGCAGCGAGGTAGGTATGTACCTGGCAATGGCAAGAGTGGCACACAGAGAAGGCTATCCGGAAATCGGCCTTTACTGGGAAAAAGCTGCTTACGAAGAGGCTGAGCACGCTGCTAAATTCGCAGAGCTTCTTGGTGAAGTTGTAACAGATTCCACAAAGAAGAACCTTGAGATGCGCGTTGCTGCCGAAAACGGCGCTACGCAGGGCAAGACAGATCTTGCAAGACTTGCCAAAGAGCAGGGACTTGACGCGATCCATGACACCGTTCATGAAATGGCAAGAGATGAGGCTCGCCACGGCAGAGCGTTTGCAGGTCTTCTTAAGAGATACTTCGGCGAATAATCAGATTGTATACATAATTTGCGGCAGTCTTTTTCTGCCGCATTTTTTTACTTTTCATTACTTTAAAGGAGAGATGAAATGAACAAAACGGCTCTTTATCAATTATCCTACGGCGTATATGTTGTAACCACCTGGAATGACGGCAGACCCACAGGCTGCACAGCAAATTCGGCAATGCAGATCACCTCCTCCCCCGCCACGGTTGCCGTTTCCATAAACCATGATAATTACACGAATGAATGTATTAAAAATAACGGCGTTTTTGCCGTAAATATCCTGGGCGAGAACTGTGACCCGATGATAATAGGAAACTTCGGGTTCAAAAGCGGCAGAGATGTTGACAAATTTGAGGGAAACTACCCGCTCATCAAAAGCATGCTGCCGATCGTGCCGCAGGCAAGCGCCTATATTACCTGCAAGGTGATAGACAAAATGGAAACGGCAACGCACACGGTATTTCTCGGCGAAGTTACGGACGCGAATATTCTGAACAGCGATACGCCCATGACCTATGCTTATTACCACAATGTTATAAAAGGCAAAGCGCCGAAAAACGCCCCCACCTATCAGGGTGAATAAGAGCCTGCTTCAAGGAAAAAATAACCGCCGTAGCGCGTATGCTTTGCGCCGCGGCGGTTTCTTTGACCGTACTTTATTCCGTTTTTGCATTTTCCTGCGCGGCGCGGCGCGCGGCAAGTTCGCTTTCCACCGTTGCACGCTGGGCGGGAGTATATCTGATAAACAGCAACGGCACAATATAGAGCAGGCTTGCAATCGCCGGGGTGAGGATCACAAGCGGCCAGATCCACTGATCAAACGCGGCGGACTGCGTGCCCACATAAACCGATGCACCCTCTACCGCCTTATAATCCAAAAGATGCAGCGCAAGCGCGGCTAGGCCGGCAGTTATACCGCTGGATATCTTGGTAAACATCGTCTGCATAGAGAAAGTCACGCCTTCTGTGCGTTTACCCGTTTTCCATTCCATATAGTCAATACTGTCACAAAAGATGGAAGTTTGCGCAATTGAATTGGCGCCCATCGGAATACAGCCCAAGCCGATCAGCGCAAGGGCGAACCAAAGATTACTGCCCTCAAATCCGATAAAATATGCGATTACACGGACGATCACATTCGCCGCCTGCATCATGATCAGCGCATTCACATAACCACGGCACCACTTTTTAAGCTTATCGGCAAAAATCATGCCGATAAATCCCGGCAAACCGGTAATCGCGGAATAGATGGTAGTAAGCCCAAGCGCGCCGATGATACTGTTTTGGCCAAGAAAATCGGCAGGAATCTCATATTTAAACAAATACGTAACAAGATTTGCGCCAAAACCGAGCGAGCCAAGCAGATTTGCCACGGTTACGAGCAGCAGCATTTTATTTTTAAACAGAAGGGAAAAACTTTCCCTCAGTGTCGTCTGCTGCTGTGATTCAACAACCTTTATCCTTTCCTGCGCGCTGCTGCACCGGTAACTGAGCATTGCGCCGCCGAGTCCGAAAATGACGGCGAACACAAGCGTGAGCAGCGCCATGCTGCCTCCCGTGGCATTGGCAATCATTTCAAGCACCATAGGGATACCCGCGCTGAGCGCGCCGTAAACACAGGAACCGAGCGTTCTTGCCCACTGCACAAAAGAATCCCTTTCCTGGGAATCGGGAGATACGCTGGAAGTAATGCCCCAAATGGAAACATCCTGCAAGGTATAGCAAAGATCCCAGCAGATATACATAATAATAAAATACGAAACGCGCAGCCAGAGCAGATCTTCTTTTGTGGAGAAGACGACAAACATTAAAACGGTAAAAGCCCCTACGGGCAGTGGCGTATATTTTAAAAACGGGCGCAGTTTTTCGCCGCTCTTAAAAGTATGCTTATCAATATACGAGCCTACCACGGGATCATTGATGCCGTCCCACACCTTCATAACGATCAGCAGAACGGAGACCACAATAGCCGGAAATAGCGCAATATCGGTTAAAAAGTAATTAAAAAACGAACCGCCGATCAGCGAATAGACCATATTCTGACCGCAAAGGCCGGCATAATAATTCACCTTTTCCTTTTTGGAAACATATTTCATAAAAGCCCCTCCCTGCTTTACTATAATCTCATTCTATCACAAAACGATTTTTAAGAATATGTGTAAAAATCACAAGAAAGAGCTTTGGTTTTTGTCTAAATTGTCGCTTTGAATTTAATTTCAAATATTTTGCAAATTTATATTTATGTTTATGCTTTTTTTTGCTATAATGATTTACGAAAAATTAAAGCATAAAGTTTTGAATCTTTATTGCTTTATATAAGGGAGGATAAATATGGGCGGATTTTTTGCAACTGCGTCTAAAGAAGACTGCGTATTTGACCTGTTTTTCGGTGTGGACTACCATTCACACCTTGGCACAAGGCGCGCAGGTCTTGCCGTGTACGATGAAAAAAGCGGGTTTGAAAGGGCGATACACAATATAGAAAACGCGCCTTTCAGAACGAAATTTACAAAAGAATCAAACGAGATGCACGGCACGCTTGGAATAGGCTGTATATCTGATTTTGAGGCGCAGCCGATACTTGTAAGATCCCACCACGGTACATTTGCCATTACTACGGTAGGCAAGATCAATAATGCAAATGAGATCGTGGATAAGATCATCAAATCAAACGTGCACTTTTTTGAGATGAGCAACGGCGATATAAACCCCACCGAGCTTGTTGCGGCGATCATAAACCAGAAAGAGAATTTTATTGACGGCATAAGATACGCGCAGAAGCTTACGGACGGCTCGCTGAGCATGCTGATCCTTACGCCGAAAGGCATTTACTGCGCAAGGGACAGGCTTGGCAGAACGCCCATTGTTATGGGTAAAAAGGACGATGGCTACTGCGCAAGCTTTGAGAGCTTTGCATATCTGAATTTAGGCTATACCGATTATAAAGAGCTTGGCCCGGGCGAGATTGCCGTTATGACGGCAGACGGCGTAAAAACCCTTGTTGCCCCCGGAAAGGATATGAAAATATGCACATTTCTTTGGGTATACTACGGCTATCCGTCATCGTCCTATGAGGGCATCAGCGTTGAAAAGATGCGCTACAACTGCGGCAAGCTGCTTGCAAAGCGGGATAATGTGAAACCGGATATCGTGGCGGGCGTACCGGATTCCGGCACCGCGCACGCGATAGGCTATGCAAACGAATCGGGATTCCCGTTTTCACGCCCGTTCGTGAAATACACACCCACCTGGCCGCGTTCCTTTATGCCCACGCACCAAAGCAAGCGCAATCTGATTGCCAAAATGAAGCTTATACCCATTCACGATCTTATAGACGGCAAGAGTCTGCTGCTGATAGACGATTCCATAGTACGCGGCACACAGCTTAGGGAAACCACGGAATTTCTTTACGCAAGCGGTGCAAAAGAGGTGCATATACGCCCTGCCTGCCCGCCCCTGCTTTTCGGGTGCAAATACCTCAACTTCTCCCGCACGTCATCAGAGATGGAGCTGATCACAAGGCGCGTTATCAAAAAGCTTGAGGGCAAAGGCCCGGACGAAGCCACACTGCGCGAATACGCCGACCCGGACAGCGAGAAATACCAGAAAATGGTGGACGAGATCGGCAAAGAGCTTCATTTTACATCACTGAGATACAACAGGCTGGATGATCTTATTGAGGCGGTTGGAATCGGAGAAGACAAGCTCTGCACCTACTGCTGGAGTGGCAAAGAATAAAAAGCAATACTTGATCCCGCGTTTTACTGCGCGGGATTTTTTATTGACGGCACTTATTTTTATGGTAAAATAGAGTTAAGGGGGGACAGATTATGACGCTTTCCAAGCCGATGAAAGCGGCAGTTAAAGCTGCTGCGGCAGTGGTAATCCTTGCATTGGTTATAATAACCGCGCTGTATTTTACCGGGGTAATCAGATATGCCGAGCCTGCCGAAAGCGCGAACGGCGCATACCTGTTTTGCTATTTTACCGGTAACGAGCCGGAACAGGAAAAGATCAATTTTGCCATAAGCAGGGACGGTTATGATTTCACGCCGTTAAACGGAAACGAACCGGTGCTTGAAAACACGGCGGGAACACTTTCCCTGCGCGACCCTTATATCTTTAAGGGGCAGAACGGCAAATATTATATCGTTGCCACCGATATGAAGTGTGAGGACGGCTGGACTTCAAACCATGCGCTTGTAACATGGGAATCCGACGACCTTATCAGCTGGAGCGAACCTACGATCCTTGACATACGCGATTTCGGCGGCGAATTTGCAAACACGAACCGCGCATGGGCGCCGCAGGCGATATGGGATGAAAATGCGGGGCAGTATATGATTTACTGGGCAAATTCTACCGAGGAAAACGACAATGCTGCCATCTATTACGCCTACACCACGGATTTTAAATCCATATCCGAACCGCAGCTTCTCTATGCGCGCCCCGGCATACAGACCATTGATTCCGACATCGTTTACAACGAAAAAAACGGACTTTATTATATGTATTTCAAGCATGACGAGGACCAGACGATCGCCTATGTCACATCCGAAAGCTTAACAGGGCCGTATACCGGCGAACCTGTTATCGTTTCGCTTGCACCAAGCGGCGTTGAGGGGAGTTCCATATACAGGATCAACGGTACGGACACATGGGTCATGGTCATGGACGAATACGGAAAGGGCAGATATTTCGCCCAGCAGACCACGGACCTGGAAAACTTTGAAAAGCTGAAAAAGAGCGATTATGACATGGATTTCGGACCAAGGCACGGTTCAATAGTCAGCATAAGCGAGGAAGAATACGAACGCCTGATAAGCGCATACGGCGCGGGATAAATGCGCAAAGCATTGATTCAAACAACCATAAGATATAGAAACAAAACGCACTGTGCAGGGATCTGCGCAGTGCGTCAGACTGTCGATAAAGTCGGCTGAACCGCGCAAATATATTTATATTCCAAATCAAGTCAAATAGCGAACAGCAGGAAAATGACCTTGCCTGTAGAATTAATACTGCGCTGAAAATAATTAAATGCCGCATAAACCAAGTGTTTATGCGGCATTTGCGCTTTCCGTCTTTCGCTCGGGGGCAGTACCGTTGTACGGCACCCGCTCGCGAAAAACGAAATTC
>URED01000042.1 GCA_900546785.1 uncultured Oscillospiraceae bacterium
CCATAGCAAGCGCGGACGGAACGATTATAGCAAATTACTACTATGATCCTTGGGGTAGGCTGATAGAGATCACGGGTGACTCCGCCATTGCCGAACTAAACCCTATCCGCTACCGCAGTTATTACTATGATTCCGAAACAGAATTATATTATCTCAACACCCGCTACTATTCACCCGATCTGTGCAGGTTTATGAATAGTGATAGATATGTGTCAGGTGTCGATGGTAGTATTGATGGCTTTAATCTATATGTATATTGTATTAATAACCCAATAAATTTATGTGATTTGTCAGGCAACTGGCCGCAGTGGGTCAAAAATGCGGCAGATTGGGTTAACAATAATATAATTAAACCTATTGTAAAATTTTTCAATCCTAATACTAATACGATAAGTGGCAGCTTTGAAGATAAAATCTTTAAAGGTTCTGGGTCTATAACAGGTGGTTATAGTGAAAAAAATGTTAGATTACAAGCAAATACGAGTAAAAGCAATAACAACGGAATGCTCGGTGTATACGGAAAAATATCCGTTGGTAATGCGAATGGCAAAATTGGAGTTGGGAATGATGTGGTTGCCTTATCATTAAAGGGTGTTGGGGACGTATTGTCTGCCACGGCGCAAGCTGGAATACAATATTCCAATGGCGTTGGAGTTGCAGCACGAGGTAAAGCCGCTGTTCTCACAGGTAGAGCAACAATGGAATTAGAATTGCTTGGTTGGGAAATTGAGTTTGGCGTATCTGGGGATTTACTCTCTGTTGGCGCAGAAGTGGTTATTGGAGTGTTTCCAGATGATGGGTTTACAGCAAAGGCTAGTGCGGGAGTAGGCTTATATGGTGTAGGATTAGTTTTTAGAATTAAACCAGAGCAATAGGAGAGGTTGATTTGAAAAAAGCTGTAAAATATATTTTTAATGCAAGTCCATTATATGTATATCTAAAAAAACATTTTTGCCCTAGCTGTAAAACTAAATTACAAATCAAGTATACAAGCGAAATTATTAATTCAAATTCGTCGAGAGCAAAAGAATATGACTTTTCTGTTGGAGATACATTCCTAGTAGGAGATGTTGAATTTAGAACAAAATGTTTTTATTGCCCCGAATGTCATAGATTTATATCTTTTCAAGATATGAAAAAATTCGAAAAAGGGAAATAACAGTTTTTCTCATTCTTAAAACCTTCTTCGACAATTGCGGCAGGTGCGTTTATTGGGTCGGCTGTAGTTTATGGACTTGCTGTTGCGACTTCGGCATCATCTTCACGATCTATAAACGAATTCAATAGGCAGGGTAATTGGGGTACTGTTGCAGCTACGGTTGGTGGCGCTGCTTTGGGTGGTGCCGGCGCATATATGTGTACACGAACCCCAACTACAAGTATTTATCGTTCTGTAAGCAAAGCGGAAGCTATAGACATTAAATCTACTGGCAAATTCAATTTGGCACCGGGTGGAATGGAAAGCAAACAGTTTGGGTTCAATCTAGCTGAAACCAGACGATTTGGAAATTTGGTGGGACAAAATATGATTGTAAAAGCTAAAGTACCAACTAGCATGCTTAATCGATTTTACACGAACGGTGTAGATACCAATATATTTCGTAGTGGAACTTTAACTGTGTATGGTGATCAATTTAATGAATTTAATCAAGCTGTTGAAGGTACGATTGTTTTTATGCAATAAGGAGGAAATATTTTGAATAGAACACCTGATGTTGAAGTAGTGTTTGATTTTAATGGTACAAGAGCAACCCCTGCAACTAATGGTTATCGTCCCTCTCATTTGATTACGGGTAATTATTTAACCACAGGTATTCATAATTACTATCAAGTTGATTCTGTACCGCCGAATGGAACCGCAAAAGGAACAATTACATTTTTAACTCCCGAAGCATATCCTCACAGTCTTTGGATTGGGAAAAAAATCAATATTCAAGAAGGTGCTCGTGTTGTTGGGTATGCCACAATAACTAAAATCTTTAATCCTCTTTTGCAGTTATAGAATTAAGCTTCTTATAGACTGTATTTATGCGGATAATTCTGACAATTCTCAGGAGTAATCTTGAATTTTACCCTGTCGAACAATCTGTATAAATAAAATTTTGCGGTGAGGTGATTTTATATCATCTCACCGCTGCGCATGTAGAAGTTTAGCTGCCATAACCGTGCGTTTTGCTACAAAGAGCAGTATGGGCAAACGTATGATTATGACGATAAGGGTAACGTAACTTCGGTAGTTGATCTTGCAAATACCAATTCAACCTTTACTTACTACGGCAATCAGATGGCAAGAATGATCAATCCGTCCGGCAGTAAGTATCTGTATAGTTATGACGGTAAACAGCAGCTTAAGTTCTCAATATCAACAGACGGCCAGGAATACGGCTTTACATATGATGATAAAGGGAATGTAACCAAAGCTGAGATCTCGGCGCGTAAGCCCGCGACGTCCGTGCAAAGCGGCGGCGAGTGATTCCCGCGTTGTACGAACCATATATAGGCGATATAGTTTCCTATCTTACCGAGATCTTTTTCAAATTTGACAATGGTGAATACATATGAATGATAATATTAAATTTTACGCCTTTGAGCAATATTATTTTGGAATTAAAATCCTAAATTTTTTATGTGCGTTCGTAACAAATCTACGCGTATCACTTGTAATGTGTATCCCTGTTTTCGTGATATTTCTGCTTATTATTGATGATCCGCTAAATAATATATTCGGCTTTAATATCAGCTTTTTACTATGCATATTCATTTTTATTGCATTATGGACGGCTTTGAATTGCATTTATATCTTTACAAAAAAAGGTGTCTATATTTATAACGGAAATATTATAGAGATAAAAAACGGCTATTTTGCCAATTTTAATTTTTTGAATTTTAAAAGATTCAAATATACCTTTTATGCCAAAGACATAAAAAACATTGATATTGATAATCGTTTCAGTCGTATAAATGCATGGGAATCCGCGTTCTTTATTCCGAATAAAAAAGATTATGTAATTCTTGAGCTGACAGGGCAGTATCGTATACTTTTTTCCGTTGAAGATAATTTTGAGTTCGTTAATGAAATTGAAACTATCTTAGGCAGGGGGGAATGATTAGACACACTATAACTCGTCTTCCGTGCAGTTTAACAGCGGGGAGTGATCCCCGCTGTATGTGCCCGCAATTAAATACCGTTTACTATTGTAAGACTTTCAGAATTCAGCAGTATTCACTTTAACAGTGTTAATCAGAATGTTTTATAAAAATGCCCGCTCCGAAATACAGGGGCGGGCATACTGTTGATAGATGGTTATCCTTGTGCTACAATATTAAACGGAGGCGGTAATATGTGGATAACAGCGGCAGTGCTTTCTGCGTTTTTTGCAGGAATTACCGCGATACTCGCAAAATGCGGCATCAAGAAAACTGATTCAAATGTTGCAACGGCAATACGCACCATCGTTGTTTTGATATTTTCATTTATTATGACCTTTATCACAGGCTCAATAAGTGATATAGACAAGATCGGTTTAAAATCGTTTGTGTTCCTTGTCCTTTCCGGCATTGCCACGGGCGCTTCCTGGCTCTGCTATTATTACGCCATCCAAAACGGTGTTGTAAGCGTTGTTGTGCCGATCGATAAGCTGAGTATAATCGTTTCCATACTGTTTTCGTATATCGTTTTCAAAGAAAAACTTTCAAAAAAAATCCTTTGCCGGTCTGTGCCTCATGACTGTAGGCACGCTGGTTATGGCAATATTCGCCTAAAGCCGAATAATCCTTATTATAATAAATAAAATCAGCAATAGCGTCGGATATATGTTAAATATCAATATGTAAAACGGATAGCCGTTTGCATACCGTCTGCACACAAAGGTATTAAAAGCCGAAAAGGCATTTCATGTTTGTGTAACGGTATGTAAGCGGCTTTTTTCTTTGCAAATGATATTTCTTTCTTTAACAATTTGCCGAGTGTTGTTGTAAGGCCTGCTTTTAGAAATTCATAGCGTTTTACGCATTTTTATTCCTGCAAGATCGCCGAACTTGCGGTTCTGCTTCAGATCGGGCATGCTTCCATAATTTCGGTTTTTGCATTGTTTATGAAATAAAGCGGTTCGGACTCTATGCTTTGGCCGTCTGATATGGTAAAGGTGTAAAGCCCGTTCAGATATACCGTATCGCCCGATTCATTTACAGAATATAGATCCTTTTCGGAAAGCGAAAAAAGATCTCTTTCTCTTCGCCCGGGTGCAGGGAAAAACGTTTTACTGCAGAAAGTGAACGAGTCGGATTCATGTATGAGGTCTCCGGCTGTTTGATATAGAGCTGTAAAACTTCATCGCAAAGATAATCTCCTTCGTTTTTTATCTTGCATCGAATCGTCAGAGCCTCAATACAGCATTTAGTGAGGCGGAATGCAGTATAAGTCAGACCGTATCCGAACGGGTACTGCACTTCGCCCCCAAAATAACGGTAAGTGCGGTTTTTCATTGCATAGTCTTCAAAAGCCGGTAGATCATCCACACTGTTATAAAATGTGATCGGCAGCTTGCCACTGGGCGAACTCTTTCCGAACAGCAGGTTAACGATCGCCCTGCCGGCCTTTGCGCCGGGATACCAGCATTGCAGTATCGCGTCCGTATGCTTTTTATAAAGACGAAGATCTACGGCACCGCCGGAAAAATTTAATAGGATCCTCTTTTTATTAATGCGCATCAATTTCTCAAGTAATTCCCGCTGTACTTCCGGCAGTTTTAGCGTACTGCGGTCACCCTGCTTTCCCAGCATGCCGCCACCCTGTAAAAGTTCTCCGGCTTCTTCGCCCTCCATAGAGCAGTCAAGTCCCGTGCAGATTATAAGGATATCAGCCTGCTGTGCTTTTGCGCAGGCTTCGGCTTGCAGGCGGGAATTGTCTTTTTTGTCATAGGAATAACCCTGCACATATTCTGCATCAGCGTTTATCTCCTGCAATGCCTGTTTGATCTTAACAAAATTTGTTGGAGTTCCAAAATAGTTGCCGAGATAGGCCAAGTCATTTTCTGCGTTATAACCGATTATCAGAAATTTCTGCCGATCATTCTTAAGCGGCAGTATCCCGTTGTTTTCCAAAAGAACAATGCCTTTTTCTGCCATAGTAATCGCAAACGCCTCGTGCTCAGGCGTGGCGTAATCTTTGGGTGATATCTTATGATACGGGCAATCGTCCGCAAACATACCTAGGCTGCTTCTTACAGAAAGAAGTCTTGCGGCAGCCGCCTTGATCGTTTCTTTGCTTACCATTTTAAATGCGTAGGAAAGCGGCAGAAATTTAAACATCTTACCGCATTCCAGCTCGCATCCGGCGTTTAATGCAAGGGCAGCGCCCTTAACGGGGTCAGCGGCAAGACGGTGATGCTTAACTATATCGCAGAGGGCGCCGCAGTCAGACACAAAATAGCCATCAAAACCCCAGCTTCTGCGCAATAGCTTTTTTATCAAGATTTCCGATGCGCAGCAGGCCTCTCCGTTTACTCTGTTGTATGCGCCCATCACGCCGCATACTTCGCCGTCCATAACTGCCTTTTTAAAAGCAGGCAGATAGGTCTCAAAAAGATCTTTCTTGGAAACGGCAGCGTCAAAAGAATGCCGCTGCGACTCCGGCCCGCTGTGCACTGCAAAATGTTTGGCGCATGCGGCGGTCTGTATGTAGTTCGGGTCGTTTCCCTGCAGTCCTTTGATAAACGCAACACCTAAAAGTGCAGTCAAATACGGGTCTTCTCCGTAAGTTTCCTGTCCGCGTCCCCAGCGCGGATCTCTGTAGATATTTATGTTCGGAGACCACATTGTCAGCCCCTTGTAGATTCCGTAATCGCCGTTTTGCCGGCTTTCATTGTACTTGGCGCGCGCTTCTTTTGAAATAATTTTTGCGGTCTGATACAGCAGCTCTTCGCTGAAAGTGGATGCCATACATATAGCTTGAGGGAATACGGTTGCGGTTCCGGCGCGTGCAACACCATGCAGACATTCGTTCCACCAGTTATATGGGAGTATGGGAAGCCGCTTTATGCCGCGCGCCTTGTTTTTCAGCTGCGAGATCAATTCGAAAGCGGTCATCTTTTCGGCAAGTTCCCATCCCTTTTTGATATGTGATTCTCTTGCGCTCTTATTCATGAAATTGCACACTCCCGTTGACAGAATTGTAAAAAAATTGTATAATATGCACATACCGTGCTCGTGCACGGTAGCCTTTCTTTTAAAATTGTATCATAGAATGAAGAATAAAACAAGGGAGTAGATGAAATGCCGATTACCGAGAAAGAAATCGCCGCACTTGCCGGAGTAAGCCGCGGTACGGTTGACCGCGCGCTCAAAGATCGTCCCGGTGTTTCCCCTGAAACCAAGGCGCGGATTCTGGCCATTGCTGAAAAATATGATTACCGGCCGAATATTCTCGGCACCGCGCTGGTTCGATCGGGAAAGACTACCCTTGTGCCCGTTATTTTAAACAGTGTCGGAAATCCGTTTTTTTCTTCCGTAAAAGAGGGGATGCTTGCAGCGCAGAATGAATTTGCAGAGTATGGCATACAGCTTGCTTTGACGGAATTTAAGGGTTATGACCCGGATGAATTATTGAATATTCTGAATGATCTGCCTGCAGATACAAAGCAGCTTATCGTTTCGCCGATATGTGATGAAAGAGTTGAGCAAAAACTACAGCAGTTGGCGGACAGCGGTGTCAGCATCGTGATGCTGACGAGCCGGCTGGAGTCTATAAAAAACGCCGTGTATATCGGTTGTGACTATTTAAAAAGCGGAAGAGTCGCAGGGCGATTGGTTGGCCTTCTTTCCGGTGGGCAGGCGAATCTGTTTATCGTTACGGGCAGCGTGCACCATAAAGGGCATGCACAGCGTGTTGACGGTATTCAATGTGTTTTATCAAAAGATTACCCCGGTGTCCGCCTTTTAGGGGTTTCGGAAAATCTTGATGACGACGATGTTGCCTATAAGGCTATGCAGGAGGCGCTTTGTAAATATCCAGAAATTGATTTTGTTTACATAATCGCAGGCGGCGTAAACGGCACTTTACAGGCGCTCAGTGAGCATGACCGGCATATACGCGTATGTACTTTTGATGATACGCCGATGGCTAGGAAGGCGCTTGTTTCCGGCCGCATCTTAGCAACAATCTGTCAGCAACCGTATGAGCAGGGCTATCAGGCTGTCAAAGCTGTTTTTGAAAAGGTCGTCTGCCGGCGTCCATTCAGCAGCGATCTTTATACAGATCTGTCTATAAAAGTTGATGAGTCGCTATGATTTGATTTTGATGTTGATACAAAAAAACGGATATGCAGTATCGGATTATTTCGGTAGTGAGCATCATAATTCATATAAAAAAAGGAACGTGCTGTAATGAGGTTCTCTTCGGCATTTTCACGGCGTTTGTTTTCGGATTCGGCAAGCACACAAGATCTGAAAATAGGAGTAGGCAAGGAGTTTCGTTTGGCGTTTGAGAGCGAAAGGGCGATCAATACCGTTATCCTTTTTGAAAAAAACTCTCACTGCTTATCATTTTCCGTTTACGGAGAGAAAACAGACGGCGAACGTGTTTTGCTTTATGAAAACGATGTTATAGACAGATTCATGTATTGCGCGTTCCCTAAAATATGTCTTAAAGCGGTTATATTAAGAATCAATGAAAGCGACAACGGCAGACAGGTAAGGCTCAGCCGGATGGATGCCGCACTGCATATGAATAAAAAGAAAGATTTTCGTGTAAGCGTATATTTTCCGATACACACAGGCAGCACGTATTTCTCCGATCGTCTTCACGACAAAGATTTTTCCGCAGCTTTTGATCTCATAACTGACGCTATTGTTATCGGAAATGCCAGGCTTAGACCTGACGCAACGCTTGATTATGACGCTGAAACGCTGGATCGGGAGCTTGCTGCCATGCGTTTGATAATCGGGGAACGTAATGTGCGAATATGGTGCTGTATTTTTCCGACGGACAACAGAAACATGGTAAAAATGATCCGAAAGAACAGCGAAACACTTCTTAACACAATTCTTACTTATTGTAATGCATATGGTTTTCAGGGGGTTGATGTAGATTGGGAATATCCTGTATTACCCCATGTGTGGCATGCTTTCGGTCGCTTGATAAAAATGCTGCAACATGCCTTGCACGGGCAGGATGTTCAGCTTGGTGCGGCTCTTTCTCCATGGGGTGTGCAGCTTACTGAAAGAGCAAGGAAATGCCTTGATCTCGTAAATATTATGGCGTATGACTGGCATAAAAAGAACAAGCGCCGTCACCATTCCGAGTTCTATTCCTGCCATGTGTATTGCGCAGAGTATTTTAAAAAACACGCTTTCCGTGATAAGCAAATGCTCGTAGGTATCCCTTTTTACGGAAAAACCTTTGATAATAACGATTTTGCCTTTCGCAGTTACAATCTGCTGGAAGTTAACAGCCGCGCGCAGAATATATCGGTATACCAAGATCGCAGCTATTATTTTAACGGTTACTATATGGTATACAGTAAAACAGCGTATAATCTTGATATGGGCTTCGGCGGTGTCATGATATTCGCCGGCTGCGATGATGTGCCGCGTGAAATAGGTCTAAGCCTGTATGAAGCGGTTGAGAGCGCTCTGCGTGACAGAATGTATTTGTAATTTATGCTGAACGAGAGGTTCATATGAAAAAGTTTTTTTCTTTTAATAGGTACAATAAGTCAGAACTGATTTCACGCAGAGAATATCCGTTGAAGAAAAATGAACTTTCGGAAAACATTCGAGTTTCGCAAATATCGCATATTGAAACAAACGGTTGTGTGAAAACTCACGTCGTTTTTACCGCTAAGCACTCCTTGAAGCAGGTCGGTATTAGCGTGATTTTTGAAACTGACGGTCATGTGATTTCCGATTATATCTTCGCGCCTGCCGCTCTGTATAATGGCAACCGTTTTTACAGCGTCAGTCGGGAATATGCGCCGATGTATACACAAGAGGATCTTGCAATGTGTAAAAAAGGCCCTGTAATTACGGATGTTCCGCGCTTGTATCAGGACGGAACAGGCAGAGCGCAGCTCAATACAGGTGATCTCACAACCCCGTGCGCCGGCTATTTTTCCGAAAGCCGCAAACAGGGATTTCTTCTGTTTTGGAGCCAGAATAACGAGGCGGGCAATTTTGGCTTAACGGTTGCCGAGGATTTGCAAAAGGGCATACTTCGTTTTTATCTTTCTGCGCCCTGTGTGCAGGAAAAACGGAAATACGCTATGTGCACAACCAACGCGCCGTCTGATGACCGCGGCATTACCTTGAAAAAAGGCGATAACCTGACTTTTGATTTTGAAGAATATAGTTTTCCTTGTGAAAGCATAACCGAGTTTTTAAATGTTTTCTTTAAAAAAAGAATTCGCCGGAATCTTCCCCATACATTGCATAATGAGGTTCCGTGGTCTTATGCTTTTGATCTTCTGGAAAATAAGTATAATACACGCAACTGGAGTGCCGACGGCGAATTCTATAAATCTTCAGAAGCTACCGGTGATTCTATTTTCCGTCAGTGGCAGACCGGCTGGGTAGGCGGAGCAATGAATACGCTGCCGGGGCTTTTTATCGGAAATCAGGACAGTGTGGAAAAAAGTAAAAAAACTTTAGATTTTGTGTTTGATAAAATTCAGCATCCTTCAGGTTTTCTTTATGGCGTGTATTGTGACGGCAGAGCTTACGGAGACTGCTTTTACGATATGCAAAATGAAAATATTTCCATGAGCAGGAAAAATGCGGACGCTATGTATTTTATTGCAAAACAGCTTTTATGTTTGCGCGCAAACCAAGAAAATGTGCCGGATAAGTGGAGCAGGGGGCTGCAAAAACTCGCCGATGCGTTTTTGAAGTTTTATGAAAAAAATCACGATCTTGCGCAATTTATCGATATAGAAAATATGGTGCCGTTTGCGCCGGGTACTGCTTCTGCCGCTATCGCGCCGGCAGGTCTTGCCCTTTGCAGTCTGTATTTCCAAAATAATAAGTATCTTGACTGTGCATGTGAGATCGCCCAGAAATATTATAATGAATACGTCAGAGCCGGATTTACCAACGGCGGGCCGGGTGAGATCCTCGGCTGCCCGGACAGTGAGTCCGCTTTCGGCATGCTCGAAAGTCTGGTGGCTCTTTATTCCTGCACAAATGATAAAAAATGGCTCGCAGCTGCGGTCGATACTGCGTCGCTCTGCTCAAGCTGGTGTGTTTCATACGATTATTCGTATGATAAGGATACGCAGTGGTATCGTCGGGGCATTGCCACAACAGGTGCCGTTTGGGCAAGCGTTCAGAATAAGCACGCAGCTCCTGGCATATGCACGCTTTCCGGCGCGTCCTTGTTTCGCTTGTTTCGTGCCACCGGCGATATCCTTTATTTGGAACTCTGCCGCGATATCAGCCAGAATATCACGCAGTTTATAAGCACTCCCGAAAATCCGATGTATTGTAGTTATGTCTGGAGTGATAAAAATGTTCATCTTCAAAAAAAGCTAAATACAGCTTATGCGGAATTTTTAATTAAATTAAGGCGTTCAGGCGGTATTCTTTCAAAGCTCACGGATAAGCTTTACAACAAGATATGCAATCTGCCCGGGCGTATCGGCGAGCGCTGTAACCTTTCCGATTGGGAGGGTAGGGCGAACGTAGGAGAATTTCCCAGAGGCTCTTGCTGGTGCGAGGTCTCGGCTATGCTGATTTATTTTGAGCTTCCGGCGGTATATGTGAATCCCGATACAGACTTTGTATTCGCTTTGGATCATGTGTCAGCTTCCCTTGAAAACGGTGCTCTTGTTCTCGAAAATCCAACAGATCATGATGCCGTATACCGTGTGTTTTCTGAAAAAAATCATGAAAGAGCCAAACCGCTTTCGGAAACGTTTATGCTTGGATACAAAGAAATCAGCGTACCCGCGCATAGTTATTCGTCAGTTGAATTGAATTGAATACGGAAAAAATAGAGCTGTAAATTTGATTTTGACATTCTTATATTCAGTAGGAGAATTTATGAAATATTGGGTATTAGACGGCAGTGAATATCTGTCAAAAATTGAAGAGACCGAAAACGGTTTTGTTTTTTCAAATGGGCTGATACGCCGTGAGATCGATAAATCAAAAAGTAGAACTTTAGCCTTTGAAAATCTGCAAAACGGCGTGCAGCTTATCGATGCAGTATATGCAGATTTTGAAATTTCTGTCAACGGCAGAAAATACAGCTCATCGCTCTACAGTTTGCTGAGCGCCGAAGAGGTGCCCTGCATTGAGCGTATTGCTTTTCATAAAACGGAAACGATGACGGCGGACGGCGTGTATCCTCCGCCCGGAAAAGCCCTGCTCTTGCGCTATACGGCAGAGGATCTGCCTGATGTTTCGGTTCGATATGAGATCTATGACGGCATGCCGGTTCTTATGAAATGTCTTACCGTTCATAACAGCGGCAAGGATTCCGTCACAATAGACAATATTGCCGTTGACGTAATGAAGATCACGGATAATCGCGATACTTTGTTTATAGACAGCGATTATGATTCCAGCACTGATTTTATCGGACTTGATTTACAAAAATATGCCAAGCATTATGCCCGTTACAGATATGATATGCTGGAGGTTGCACCTTTACAGCGCATGAACGTAAAGCTTGCTCCCGGGGAGACGCTTGATTCTATAGTGGCTTTTGAGCTACTGTTTGGCGCAGAATATTATGAGCAGCGCCTGATTGAAGTAAAGGGGATGTATCGTCGTATAGCTCCCTGGTGCACGGATAATGTTTTCTTCTTCCATTTGATCTCCAATTCTCCGCGCACGATCCGCAAAGTAGTAGACCAGTGCCGTGAAATCGGCATTGAAATGATCATTCAGTCATTCGGCTCCGGCGTAAATATGGAAAGCGGAAACGAACGCTATCTCAAAAGTATAAAAAAGGCTTATGATTACGGCCACAGCAAAGGGATCCGCATGGGGGCATATACGCTTGCCTATGTAAAGAATTATCGCCCTGTTAAAGGAGACGAGGCACTGAATCATGATTCAAGTCATATTTGCCGCTGCCTTGCCACAGAATGGTCTGCGCAGTATATGAAAAATGTTCTTCGTTTTATAGATAAAACAGGTGCAGACGCGGTTGAGATAGACGGCCCTTATGGCATGCTTATGTGTGCAGGCGGTAAAACGCACAATCATGATGATTTTACCGATTCGCAGTATAAGCAGTGGAAAGCTTCCGTTTCGGACTGGTACCGTGAAATCAAAAAGCGCGGCGTTTATATCAATGCGCCTGACTGGCATTTTTTAAACGGCACCAACCGCTGCGGAGTCGGGTATGAGGAGATCGCGTTCTCAGAACGCCGTGCAGAACAGCTTGTAACTTCACGCATTTACTATTATAAAGGTACTTTTTCTAAAAATCCCTCTCAGAGTTGGGGCTTCTTGCCGCTTAACGTCTATCATGGCGGCGGCAAAAATGCTCAGTTTTTCCCCACAGAGCAGAATGCGTTTGAATTTGACTGGGCAATGGCGCAGATCGTTGCCAGCGGCGTATGGCCAACCATTCGCGGCAGAAAAGCTTATGACTCGCAAAAGGGCAAAACTATTTTTGCAAAATGGACGGCTCTGTATAAAAAATACCGCAAGGTTCTAAACGGCATTACGGTTCACTTTATGCCGCCGCGCATCGATGCTTCCAATCCCTCCAGAACTACATGCATGGATGCGATCATGAACCAGCTTCCGAAGGGCGATATCCGGGGCTTTGTAATGTTCTTTAATCAAACGGATAACGAAATTACCGAAGATGTTACACTGCCGGTCTATTATACGGGGCTTTCAGATTTGAATATGCCGCCTGCACCGTTTGAGAATACCAAAAACAGCGATGTTCGGTATCCTTTGTACGGAGAGGAGCTTGCCCCTCTGGTTATTCGTGCTCGAGACGGCTCTGCCCGCACTTACATTACGGATGAAAAAGTAGAGGATAAGCCGATTCCGGCACTTAAGCAAGCTGCGCTGACAGACAGCTCAATCCTGATTTGTGAAAATGATAAAGATCCCGTATCGTATAGGATAGATTCCAATGCAAACGTACATATGAAACTCACGCTCCCAGCCATGTCTTATAAATGGTTTGTTCTGCGTGCGCCGAAAGAGGAGAATGATCATCATGCATAAAATAATCAGAATAGCAATGATCGGTATGGGTGAACGGGGCAAGCAGCTTTTGGAACCTTTGCTGAAGATGAAAGATGTGAGAGTAACAGCGGTTTGCGACGCTTATGAGGACCGTACTGCGGCAGCCGGGGAAATGGTTAAGAAAGAATACGGCAATTATCCTTTTATGTCGCAGGATTATAAAGAAGTGCTTTTGCGCGGTGATGTGGACGCGGCTGTGATATCCACTTCGTGGCAGTATCATATTACCATTGCCATTGAAGCCATGCGATGCGGTGTGTTTACCGCAATGGAGGTCGGTGGTACTTATGATCTGCAAGAGTGCCTGAATCTTGTAAAAGCGTACGAGGAAACCAAAACACCTTTCTTCTTCTTAGAAAACTGCTGCTATGGTCGCCGTGAACTCATGTGCCTTAACATGGCGCGTTCCGGCGTATTCGGAGAGATCGTGCATTGCGACGGTGCGTATAAACATGATCTGCGCAGGGAGGTGTCCTACGGAAAGGAAAATCGGCATTACCGCCTTTCACATTATATACATCATAACTGTGAAAATTATCCTACTCATGAACTCGGCCCGATAGCAAAGATCCTCGGGATAAACCGCGGTAACCGTATGCTGCGTCTTGTAAGCGTTGCAAGCAAAGCGCGCGGACTTGCCCAGTATATAAAAGATAATAAGCCGGATGATAAAGAGCTTTTGAACACCGAATTTCGGCAGGGCGATATTGTTACCACGGTTATTGCATGTGAAAACGGAGAAACGATCACCTTGACGCTTGATACTACATTGCCGCGTATCTACAGCCGTAATTTTACCGTGCACGGTACAAAGGGAATGTATCAGGAGGACGGCGACTATGTATTCCTTGAAAAAGACCTCAAAGTCGATATTGCCGAAATTGATACAAATCCGCAAAAAATATGGAAAAATGCCGATAAATACGCGGAAATTTACGACAACGATTTATGGAAGCATAAATCAGCCGGCATGATCGCCAGCGGCCACGGCGGAATGGATTATCTTGTTCTTCGCGCCATGCTCAGCGCTGCCAGAGGGGAAAGCTACCCTGCCATCGATGTCTATGACGCTGCGTCATGGATGTGTATAACTGCATTGTCGGAGCAGTCTATCTCAAATGGGAATATGCCGGTTGATATACCTGATTTTACAAACGGCAGATATAAAAACAGAACGGAAAGATCAACAGGCAAATACGCTTTGGATATTTAACGCCGTATGGTTATAAATTTCTACACTCGAAATCGATCACGGCAAAGATGATTTCACCGTATATCATTTATTTTGCTTAATCTTCAGATCAAGAGGTAATACGTTATGCGCAAAACAAAAAGAATATTCTGCTTAATCCTGTCTGTGTTGATGATATTGATTTTTGCCTCGTGTTCATCTCGGAATATAATGGCTGATAAACAGGCGGCACCCGTCAATCTGGCAGTACCCGAACAGCGCACAAGAGAACAAAAAGCGGGGGATATATATGTTTCGCCGTCCGGCAGTGACCGAAACCCCGGTACAAAGGAGCAGCCGGTGCAAACGCCTCAGCGCGCTTTGGAATTGGCCCGCGATCTTGATCGTGAAGAAAAGGTGATCTTTTTGGAGGACGGGGAGTATCCGATTACGTCTTTAACGCTTACGGCTGAGGACAGTGGTGTTACGTTCTTTGCTGAAAATAATGCAGTGTTCAACGGCGGACTGAAGCTTGATCCCAAAGATTTTCAGGATTACAGGGGCAATATCAAAGTCCTCGATCTGTCTGCTAACGGTGTTACATCTGAACGTATAGGGCAGATGCGTGCTTTCGGTCAGTACAATCAAGCTGAAAAATACGATGCGGACGGCAGCTTATACTGCGAACTGTTCTGCGATAATGAGCGCATGACCTTGGCTCGCTATCCGAATGACGGAGAATATCTGTATACGGGAAAAATCCTTGACAACGGGGATTCAAAAGAGGTCTATACGGATAACGGCACGGAAACCAATTCCGAATGGGAAACACTGAAGAATCCGCGGGGCGGTACCTTTGAGGCGGATAAAGAGGTTACGGATCGCGTCAAATCTTGGACGAACAGTGATGATGTTTGGATATTCGGCTATTTTCAGTATGACTGGGCGGATTCTACAACGCCTTTAAAAGAAGTCGGAAACGGAACAATAACAACCGAATATGCAAGTGTTTACGGTTTTAAAGAGGGAATGCCGTATTACTTTTTTAACGTATTTGAAGAGTTGGATGCCGAATGTGAGTGGTATATTGACACGAACGATCTTAAATTGTATTTCATTCCTCCTGCTGATTATCAGGACAAATCGCTGGAGATCTCCTTGTCAGTAAATGATCTCATCATTTTACAGGATACCGGCAATATCACTTTTGACGACATCACTTTTACCGGAACACGTGCAAGTGCGATTTGCGGTATGGGCAGTAATATAACCATACAAAATTGTATCATCAAAAATGTAGGCGAAAATGCCGTTGACTTAACAGGCAGCCATATTCTTGTTGAAAATAATGAGATCACGGCTACCGGCATGGCAGGTGTTCTGCTTACCGGAGGTGACCGCGATACGCTCACCTCTGGAGAAAACGTTGTTACAAACAATCTGATTTATAATTGGTCGCAGGTATACAGAACATACCAGCCTGCCGTCAGTATTAACGGCGTCGGGGCGGTATGCAGTCATAATGAGATTTATGATTCGCCGCATGAGGCAATCAGCTATACCGGCAATAACCATATTATTGAATATAATGTTATTCATGATGTTGTTTTGGAATCCTCAGACGCCGGTGCAATCTATTCCGGCAGAAGCTGGAGCTATTACGGTAATGTAATTCGGTATAACTGTATCTATAATATCGGCTCCGATGAATATACACCCAGCGCCATTTATTTTGATGACGCGCTTTCCGGGCAGGAGGCTTACGGCAATCTGCTTGTCAATATTGCCGGCAGTGCGTTTCTGCTGGGCGGCGGACGTGATCTTAAGATAGAAAATAATTTGATCGTCAATGCCGCTGTACCGATCTCATATGATGACCGTGCCGTGATCGGCAGCTCCTCAAGCAGCTGGTTTCAGCACAGCCAAACGCCCGGGCAGGGTCTTTGGGCAACACTTGATGAAGTTGATATTCATTCCGATGCTTGGAGAGCAGCTTTTCCTGAATTAGCACAACTTTCCGATGATTTTGAAAACACGGATGATCCGCTGTTTGCGGCCAACCCGGCAAACAGTTTGGTGAAAAATAATGTGGTTGCAAATCCGAAAAAAGATATCGGCGATATTTCCGGCAATGCAGAGAAATACAGTGATATTTCAGAGAATACACTGTATAAATTAGAAAACGCTCCGTTTGCCGGTGAAGGCGATTACACGCTTACTGAAATACCTGAAGGATTTGAGCAGCTTCCGTTTTCCCAAATGGGCAGAACGTATACTTGCAATTGGAAAAATAATATATGATAAAAACCGTGTTTTAGTATTCTTGTTCAAATTTTATGATAATTAAAAAGCACTTTGCAAACGCAAAGTGCTTTGATTTTACATGTTACCTTGGATTATTCCGCTTCTGCTTCAACTTCTTGGGGCTCTTCTTTATTTGCCTTCTTTTTCTTTTCACCTATGCTGAGAAGGAAGTTAAGCAAAATGCCGAAAATGGTTGCGCCGGCGATACAGGGAACCTGAAGTCCGAAAAACGGAATATTGCCGCCGAAAGCATAGTTGCCGCCGATTCCGATTATCATTATGGAAGCGATAACGGCAATGTTCTTGGAGGAGAACATATCAACTTTCTTTTCGATCATGATCGCGATACCTTGAGCAGCAATGGCACCGAACAGATAGATCTCAAGTCCGCCGATAACGGCAAGCGGAATTCCGTAGATGACCTTGATAAGCGGCGTAAAGAAACTGATAATCATTGCAATAATGGCCGCTGCGATCAATACAGGAACTGAGAATACTTTTGTAATAGCCATGGTGCTGATGTTTTCACCGTAGTTGGTGCCGGCAGGTCCGCCGATAACGCCGGATATCATATCACAGATACCGTCACCTATAAGGTTCCGGTCAAGCATATCTATCATGCTGTATTTCAACTTTTTGCCTTTTTTCTTGGCTACGTCATTAACATAAATGTCAAGCTGGTACATATGGGCGGTGGATTCCGGAATCGTCGCAATAGCTATAGGCATGATGGCGGCTACCGCTGTCCACGATACTTTCGGTAAAGAGAAAGCGGGTACTGCAAAAACAGAGCCGTCGCCAAGCTTCCAGATAGAAGCCTCAAGAGCCGCTTCCGGCACCGAGCGGAAAAGATTGCCCCAGCCGGCAGCATAAGCGATTGCGGCAACAAGGCAACCCGTAAGCACGCCGAACAGCAGAGGAAGCTGACCGGCAAAGCCTTTGAGATATTTGGAATATAAAATGGTCGATATCAGCGTTACCAAAGCAACGATGATCCACATAATGCTCTCGCTTGAAACTTCCGTAACATTCGGGATCGCGTCACTGAGTGCATTTCCTGCAAGAGTAAGTCCGATTATCATGGCAACAGGGCCGGTGATAGACGCGGGCAGGATTGTTTCAACTACTTTTTTACCGAAAAAGCGGATAAGCAGGCCGGCGGCAATGGAGATAAGGCCTGAGAAGATTATGCCGAACTGCGCATACTGAATCGCTTCTGTAGGCAATATCCCGTCTACTTTTTCAAATCCTTCGGCAGCGCACATGCTTGCAATAGCCGTGAGGTATGCGAAGCTTGAACCGTAATAAAGCGGAATCTTTTTACCCGTAATTAGGATAAAACACAGTGTGGCAAGACCGCTGGCAAAAATGGTTGTGGAAACTTGAAAACCGGTTACAAGCGCAACGGTTACCGTTGCCGGGAACATGACGATTACCTGCTGGATTGCATATAACAACAGCTTGAAAAACGTTGGTTTTTCTTCCGGCAGATAACCTATCGCTTCATGATTTTCTTTCATTTCAATAGTCCTTTCCTGTTTATTTTTGTTGACTCGCCGTAAAAGGCGGATACGGCAGATAAATGTAAAAATTTATCACTATCCGCAATAGTATATTACATTTTCAGTCAAGTTTCAACATTTGTTTTCCTATTGAAATAAATTGTAATATTTGTTATAATCAGCTTAGAGTTATCGAACATTTTATCTAAACTGCCAGAGGTGAAGTCATGACGAAGAAAAAGAAGATCATACGAGCCGTTGTAACTTTTATCGTTTTGATTCTTGTTGTGCTGATTGCAGCCGGCGGCTATTTTGCTTACAGGTTTAACAGAAACACGCTTAAAAGCGATATGGATTATGATAACGTTTTTGCGCAGCCCTCTGTAACGCTTCAGGTTCCCGAGGACGGTTATTTCGATATTCTAAAGATCAACGATATGCATTTGTTTAACGGAACGAATGAAAACGATGCCCGAACGCTGAACGGTATTAAGACCGTGCTTGATTCGGAAAAATATGATCTTATAATTGCGGATGGTGATATCGTTGACGGATTTAATCTTGCATCAGACTACGATAAAGAGAATGCTTTCAGCTCTTTCTGTGTGTTGGTAGACTCCTACGATACACCGTGGACTTTTGCGCCCGGTAATAATGATTGTGAGATTGACGGCGATAATGAGGACATCGTTGCTTATATGATGCAGTATTCAAATTTTATATGCGGCAATGTGCAGGATGTTGACGGCGCTGTGCAGTTTATGATTGACCTTGAGTATAACGGCTCTTTGGTGCACAGTATTGCTGTTATGGATTCAAATTCAAGAACCGTTACCGCTGTGGGTGATTACGATTCTATTCACCAAAGCCAGATAGAGTGGCTGTCCGCTCAGGTTGAACAAAGGCAATGTTTTACAAGTGTGTTCTTTCATATGCCAACGCCTGCATTCAAAACAGCTTATGATAACGGTACGGACTATGAAGGAATCCTTAAATCGGACGAATATCCGCTGGACGATATTAAGGATAACAGCTTGTTTGATAACGCTTTTGCCGATAATCAGTACATTTCGCTGATCTCCTGCGCGCATGTCCATTCGGATAATATGTGCAGCTTTTATAACGGCAGGTATTATCAGCTCAGTTCAAGAAGCGGTTATTCTGCAAGCGGTAATGATGAGATACCTGTTTCTTGTACCGTTACAAGAATTAATGTAAAGGATACCGACCCGCAAACGATGTATTCCTTTGAGCAGATCGCTTATTGAGTGATTCCCGTATTGAAATGAAACGAGACTTCTTGTGAGGTCTCGTTTTTTATTGTCTCTTCAGCAAAGAATAAACCCCCGGTTCAACCGGGGGAAATAAAAAGCTTTAGTAAAAATAAAACCGGC
>URED01000043.1 GCA_900546785.1 uncultured Oscillospiraceae bacterium
TCAGCGTTACTGTGCCAAGCTCGCTGCCCTCTACTGTGATCTTTACGCCAAGGGCAGGGATTTCTTCACAGCCGGAGAGCACTTTGCCGCAGTATTCGCAGACGGTACCTGCCGTTTGGCCGTTCTTTCCTCTTGTCGGCGCAATTTCTTGTGAATCCTTTTCAAGTGATATACGGCTTGAAGCGTATAATTCCCGTTGTTCTCACCTGCAAAAACTTCCAAAACTGAGGCGGAATCATCAAGAACATAGCCGTCGGGAACAGCGGTTACCTCTAATGTATATGTGTCATAGATTACGGTTGTGCCGCCCTCTGTGCGGATAACATCATAGCCGACAAGAGACTCAACTTCACTTTCGTCATAGATCTCCGCGATATCGCCGTTCGCATCGCGCGTAACGTATTTATTGATGGTTAAATTCTTACCGTTATTCGTTGCGGCATTATACTCGCTTTCCGTAAGCGATACTTCCGTGCCGTTCACGGTATAATAATATTCGTAAGAAGCAATGGTGCCCCTTGCTGCATAGGACTGCTCTATCAGCGCATAGGCGGCATTGTCATATTCATAACGGTAGATCAAATAAGAATCGCCGTCCGCCACGGGAATGCTGACCGTAACATCATACGGCAGCGTGATGTTGCCGTTGACCGCCGTATAGACTTCGCCGTCGCTGCCCGTATACGAATCGTTTACTGCGGCGCCATTGATCTCTACATAATATGTAAATTCAACGCCGGCGGGGTCAATCGTGCCATCTGTTTGCGCATTACTGCCGAGCGTGATCGTAGCGCCGTCGCTTGCGAAGGCGGAAAGCGGCACGTTGCTCAGTACGAGCAATGCGGCAAGCAGCAATGATAATAATTTTTTCATTTTCATACTAAAAACCCTTATTTCATAAAATGTGCACAGCAAGACTGAAAACAAAGCGCCGCGCCGTGCTCTCTTGCTGATGATCAATCAGCTTTGCTTTCGTTTTGTTTTATGGAAGTTGTGATTACTTCAGCCCTATCAAAAGCCTTTAGAGCCGTTGCAGGCTTTGTGCAGATCTCTCCTCTCTCACCGGAAGGACCCCCTTTCCCTATCATTTAAAGTAACATTATCGGCTGCAACCGATAACCATCTTCCATAATTTAGCACATCATAAAAATTCTCACAAATCAAACATTTTTGCCAACATGTCTAAAAATCAGCAACATAGTATGAAATTAAAATGTAGTTTTGCCGCTTATACCACAATGCGGAAATCAGCCGCTTAAAACCATATTGCGTTTGACCTAATCATAACTACCCGTCAACTGGGTGTTTGCTCAAAAGAAAGAGCCTGTCTAAATGTATTAAAAAAGAGGCTATCACAAGGATAACCTCTTTTTGTGGTGAAGACGAGTGGACTTGAACCACCGACCCCCTGCATGTCAAGCAGGTACTCTAACCAACTGAGCTACGCCTTCATACATATTATGTTTACATGTGCTTTTGAAAAGCATCGCCGCAGGCTGTCGCCTGCGGCGAATGGAGCTACTGGTCGGACTCGAACCGACGGCCTGCGCATTACGAATGCGCTGCTCTACCAACTGAGCCACAGTAGCAAACCTTTTAATTAGCTTGATACAGCGTTGCAAGATGTATCTTTGAAATTATACAATAAAAGCGGAGCAAGGTCAAGCATTTTTACGCATATTTTTTGCGTGATCTTACAAAAGTTCATCAAGCTTGCGAAAAACAAAATCCACGCTATGCTGCCTAACCTCATTTCTGCCGATCTCGCCGAAATACTGCGTATAGGTCTTAACGCTGTCATGAATACAGATACCGAAGCAGACCATGCCGACCGGCTTTTTGGCAGTGCCGCCCGTTGGCCCGGCTACGCCCGTGATGCCCACGCCGACCTCGCTGCCTGCGGTCTGCGCAGCGCCGAGTGCCATTTCACCGGCGACCTTTTCGGAAACAACGCCGAAATCATGGATCGTGCTTTCCCTGACGCCGAGGAGGCGCGTTTTTGCCTCATTTGCGTACGTGACAAACGACATATCCAGCACTTTTGACGCATCTGCTACGCTGACAAGCGCGCCGCAGCAAAGCCCGCCGGTACAGCTTTCCGCAAACGAGATATGCATGCCGTTTCTTATGAGCTTTGAAACTGCCTTTTCATAAAGCGTGATATCCTCAAACATACTGAATGACCTCACTTAAACTTTCAATTACGGAAACATCGGAGCGCAGAGCTTTATTTTTGAACCAGCCGAAATTCATGCGAAGCGGTTGCATGCCGGCGGACAGCGCACCCTCTATATCGTTTACGGGATGATCGCCCACGTAAATACATTCGCCGCACTTTAAGCCGAGCTTGGCGGCAGTATATTCGAAGATCTTGGAATCCGGCTTTGCAAAATCAAGATCGCCGGACACCACAAGTACATCAAGATAGGGCAAAAGCCCGCTGTTGTCCATTTTGGTATGCTGCAACACGGACGGTCCGTTTGTGATAACGCCCGTTTTAATACCGCGTGCGCGCAGTTCCTTTAACAGAGGGACAGCGTCTTTAAAAATAACGTTGAAATAACCGAATTTCTCATCATAATGGCGTGCCAGCGCCTCAGCGCCGGGCGAATCCTGCCAGCCCCACATCTCTATAAGTTCACTATACCATTTCACACGGTCAACATACCCGCCGTTGCCCGTTCTGATCATATCCTGTATTCTGTTTTCTTTTTCGCTATCGGAAAGATCCGGCAAAAATTCCTGCATAAAAGCCTTGGCATAATGATCAAAAGCCAAAGTTCTGTCCTGCAGGGTCTCATCAAAATCAAATAATACTGCCTTTATCATAATCAAGCTGTTTCTTTAACTCATCAACATTTTTAAATAACTTTTCCGGGCGCAGGTAGTTTACAAGCTCCACCGTAACCACTTTGCCGTAAAGATCGCCGCTGAAATCAAAAATATGCGTTTCGCAAAGCGGTTCCTCTACGCGCCAGGTGGGTCTGTTGCCGATATTGGTAAACGCCTTGTATGATCTGTTTCCCAACAGCACCCGGCTTTCATATACGCCGAAATGCGGCACGATCAGCCCCTGGGGCAGATGCTGATTTATAGTGGGAAAACCGATGGTTCTGCCGCGCTGATCTCCCCTTATAACAGGCGCTTCGAAGCTGAAATTATAACCCAGCATCTCGTTTGCGGCATTGATCCTGCCCTCCGCCACGGCTTTTCTGATCCTTGTTGAGCTGATGGGCTTGCCCTCAAAATCCTGCGCTTCTAGGATACGCACCCACACGTCGCGCGCCTCGAGATATCTGCGCATATCCAGCGCCGACCAGGAAGCATTTTTGCCGAAACGGAAATTAAAACCGCACAGCACGATCTTGGCGCCGAATTCACCGATGAGGATATCGTCTATAAACTGCTCGCCGGTCAGATTTTTTATTTTTTCAAAATCCGCGAACACGGCATTCGGCCAGCGGCACTGAAAAAGGCTTTTCTGAAGAAGTGAAAATCTGTTGTTCACACAATAGATGATAACGTTCTGCGCGCCTGTTACAACGGTTTTATGCGCAAGATGCATACCGTCAAAATCACCGAGCGCAACCGCCTGTTCGCTAATCAATTTTTCATAGTCACTCATAATCATTCAACATAAACACGTTTTACGGCAAGTTCTTCGCTGCGAACCTCCCCCAACCCGAGGAAATCGCCGGAAGGGGAATAAACGCGCAGCAAAGCGCCGGGCTGCGTTCTTTTTTTCAGACGTGCAAGATCGAGCGCGCCGCCGTTTTGGAACCTGACCGCCTGCGCGGGGCTTACGATGATCTTTTCGTAACCGGCAAGCGCACGATCAACGGGTATGAGCAAATCACCGAGCGTACCCGTCTGCGCCGCATCGCCGAGCTGGGAGAGCGTTTTACAGTCCTCAAGCGTAAAGCCGTAGGCAAACGTGCGCTCCAGCGCAGTCATGACCGCGCCGCAGCCGAGCGCTCTGCCCAGATCATCTATAAGCGAGCGGATATAGGTGCCCTTGGAGCAAAGCACGTCTATTTCATATTCATTCTTTTTTTCATCCGCCCAAACAAGTCCAAGTTTTTTTATATTCACCGTGCGGGAGGGTCTTTCTATATTCTGACCCTGCCTTGCAAGCGCATACAGCCTTTTGCCGCCGACAGAAACAGCGGAATACATAGGCACGGTCTGCGTGATCTCCCCGCAAAATTGCAGCAAGGCATCCTCCACCTGCGCGGCATTACAGCTTACGCTGCTTTGCGTAAGAACGCTGCCGGTTATATCCAGCGTATCGGTCGTCTTGCCGAGCTGAAAGCGAGCGCGGTAGCCCTTATCGCTTTGGGGATAATAATCCAGAAAGCGGGTAGCGCCGCCGAGCATAACTGGCAAAACACCTGTTGCAAGTGGATCGAGCGTACCCATATGACCGCATTTCTTTTGCCCGGTCATTTTGCGAAGCGCCGCGCAAACGGAAAACGAAGTTACGCCCTGTTCCTTATTGACGCACAGAATACCCGTCATGCAAGGAACTCCGCGCACTTGGCTATAATAAGCTTTTCCGCCTCTTCAACAGAACAGTCAAAACGACATGCCGCCGCCTGCGCGTGCCCGCCGCCGCCGAAAGCTTTGGCAAGATCCGCGGCATTTACGCTTTCATAGGTGCGGATCGAAGCCTTACAGGTCTTATCTTTCTTTTCCCGGATGGTTATGCCGATCTCCACGCCCTCTATTTGCCTTGTGAGCGGGGCAAGCGCTTCCGTTTCCTGCTCGTTAGAGCCGGTTTTTTCATACATTTCCTGCGTTACGGTTATAACGGCTACCCGATCATTGCAGAACAGTCTGAGCCCGTTTAAGGCAAGCCTTTCCAGATTCACATAGGACTTGGTCTTGGTCTCAAACATTTTGCGGTTGATCATGCCGTTATCCGCGCCGCATGTGATAAGTTCCGCCGCAAGGCTGTAGGAATGCGCCGTTGTGGAAGCATATCTGAAACAGCCCGTGTCCGTAGAGATACCCGTATAAAGGCAGCCGGCAATGGCGGGATCTATCTTGACGCCGAGCGCGTTGATAACGTCATAAACGATCTCGCACGCGGCGGGCGCGTCCCGCAAAAGCAGATCCTTGGCATATTCCGTATTCGTCATATGATGATCAATGCAGAGATCTATTTTGCCGGCGTACTTATACTGAAGAGAGCCGAGCAGATTCTCCGTTGCCACATCAACGGCAACAACAAAATCTTCTGCAAATTCCTGCTGTTTCAGATCGCTGTAAAGATAGGAATATTTTGCAGGAATCTCATCATCATTCATCACCCTTGCCGTTTTTCCCAGCTGCAGCAGGGCGCGAAGCAGCGCAAATCCGCAACCGAGGGTATCGCCGTCAGGGTGGGCATGCGTTAAAATAAGAATATTGTTTTGCGCTTTCAGAATATCCGCGCACTGTTTAACATCAATTCTCATCTGAATTTTCCTTTAATTTTTCAAAGATCTCCATTCCCTTTTGAATGGAATCATCAGCAACGAATGTTAATTCCGGTGCTTTTCTTAAATGAAGATTGTTGCCGAGCTCGCGGCGCAGAAAGCCCGCCGCGCTTTTCAGCCCCGCGCACGCCTCTTTGGCGTCGTCCATACCGTTCATGGAGCTTATATAAGCCTTGGCGTAACCGAGATCGTTAGAGACCCTTACGCTTACCACGGTGAGCATTTTGCCCGCGACGCGGGGGTCTTTAAGCTCTCTGATCAGCGAAATAAGCTCGCGGCGAATATCCTCTGAAATCCTGTCTATTCGATAACCTGCCATGATCAATCCCTGTACTCTTCAACAACATAACACTCAAAGATATCGCCCGGCTTGATATCATTCCAATTTTCAAGCGAGATACCGCATTCGTAACCGGAGGATACCTCTTTGACGTCATCCTTAAAGCGCTTAAGATTTTTGATAGGTGTATCGGCAAGCTGTTTGCCGTCTCTGATCACGCGGATCTTACCGTTTCGGCGGATCGTTCCGCTTGTAACGATAGAGCCGGCAATGGAACCCACGGTGGATACTGTATAGATCTCCCTTACCTCTGCCGTGCCGGTATCCACATCACGGTACTTAACGGAACGCATACCGCGCATTGCCGCCTCAACATCTTCAATAAGGTCATAAATAATACTGTACTGCTTGATCTCAATACCGTCTCTGGCGGCATTGTCCGCAGCGTCCTGCTCAACGCCGGTTGCAAAGGCGACGATAATGGCGTTTGAAGCATTGGCAAGCATAACGTCCGAATCGTTTACCGCGCCGACCGCGCCGTGGATGATCTTAACTCTTACCTCATCATTCACAATTTTGAGAAGCGACTGCTTAACAGCTTCCACGGAACCCTGAACATCTGCTTTGATGATGATATTCAGCTCCTTGAGCATGCCCTCTTCAAGAGTGGAGAACAGCGTATCGAGCGTAACTTTCTGATACTGCTTAAACTCCTCTTCCTTAGCCTTTTCTTTTCTTTGCTCAACAAGCTGCCTTGCCAGCTTTTCATCTGAAACGGCATTGAATTCATCGCCGCTCATAGGCGCCTCGTCAAGGCCCATGATCTCAACGGGTACGGACGGACCTGCACTGTTTATCTTTTTGCCGTTATAATCCGTCATGGCGCGCACTCTGCCGACTGCGGTGCCGGCAACAACATAATCGCCGGAATGGAGCGTACCGTTCTGAACAAGGAAGGTTGCTATAGGGCCTCTGCCCTTATCAAGCTTGGCTTCTATTACGACGCCCTTTGCGGCTCTGTTCGGATTTGCTTTCAGCTCTGCCATTTCGGCAACGAGCAGGATCGTTTCCAGCAGCTTATCGATACCCATACCGGTCTTTGCGGAAACGGGAACGCAGATAACGTCGCCGCCCCATTCCTCGGGTACGAGCTCCTGCTCCGTAAGCTGTTCCATAATTCTTTCGGGATTTGCGCCCTCTTTATCCATTTTATTTATGGCAACGATGATCTGCACCTTAGCCGCCTTCGCGTGGTTGATCGCCTCTATGGTCTGCGGCATGATACCGTCGTCCGCCGCAACGACGAGCACGGCAATATCTGTTGCCATGGCGCCGCGCGCGCGCATTGCCGTAAACGCAGCGTGGCCGGGCGTATCCAGGAATGTTATTTTTTCGCCGTTTACCTCCACCTGATAAGCGCCGATCGCCTGCGTGATGCCGCCCGCCTCGGTAGAGGTGACATCCGTATGCCTGATAGCGTCCAGAATAGAGGTCTTGCCGTGGTCTACATGGCCCATTACGCAAACAACGGGCGGACGTACAACGGCATTTTCATCGTTTTCTATCTCTTCCTCTATGATCTGCTCCTCGATAGAGACCTCTACTTTCTTCTCTACCTTAGCGCCAAGCTCTGAGGCAACGATCGCAGCGGTATCGTAATCGATGACCTGATTCAGATTTGCCATTACGCCGAGTGCCATGAGCTTTTTGATGACCTCTGTAGCCGTCATACGCAGCATGCTTGCAAGCTCCGCAACCGTGATCTCCTCCGGTATCTGTATCTTGAGCTTCTGCTTTTTGCGCTGCTCCTCGATACGGGCAAGGCGCTGCTGCTCCGTTTCCCTCTTGGAACGGGCATGGATACCCTGCGGCTTTTTCTTTCTGTACTGCTTAGACTTCTGATTGAGCTTCTGCTTTTTCTGATAATCGCCCATGGAGGAAGCCGGGGCGATATCCTCATACTTCTGATTATATTTTTCAAGATCAACGATGTTTACGCGCGTATCTATCCTGCGCGTTTCGCCCTTTGTTCTTGCCTGGGGCGGCTGCTGCGCCTTTTTCTTTGCCTTTTCCTCCGCGCGCCTGGCAGCCTGCTGCGCCATTTGCAGGATCGCCGCCTGGCTTTGGCGCTTCTTATCCTTTGCAGTAACGGGCTTATCTGCTTTCGCAGGTTTCTCCGCCTTATCGGCCTTTTCCGCCTGCGGCTTATCCTGCGCTTTTTGCTTGGCCTTTTCCTTTCTTTTTGCCTCTCCCGCTTCAAAATAATCCTTTAAGCTTTTGACGCTGTTTTTCTGCGTAATCATATCAAATAAAATATTGAGTTCGTTCTCTTCGAGGACTGTTGACGCTTTTTTGGCGGGTCCGCTGCAATAGTCACCCAGAAGATCAATGATTTCCTTATTGGACTTTCCGAAATCCTTGGCGACATCGGACACCTTTACTTTAATTACCATATATCGTATTCCTCCTTGAATGCGTTTCTTATTCGTTTGCAAGTGAAATGAGCCTTTTGCTTATCTCCGCATGGCACACCGCAAGAATGCCGGCCTTTATACCGCATGCCTCGCCGATCTGTGCGATCGTCAGATCTACCTCTATGACCGGCAGAGCCGCGCCGTGCTTTTCGGCGGTTATTCGCATATCGCGCTTTGCGCGCTGCGAAAGATCAGCGGCAAGCACCACAAGGCTTGCTTTTTTCGCAAAGATGACATTAACGGCAGCGTCGTGGCCCGCATACAGGGCGCCTGCGCGCTTTGCCATGCCGAGCATGGAGAGAAATTTATTCTTTTGCATTTAAGATTTCCTTTTCCATTTCAGAATAAAGCTCATCTTCTATCTTAACGGAAAACGCCTTTTCAAGCGATCTCCTTTTCTTTGCCTTTTTAAGACATTCGGGATTATTACAGATATACGCGCCGCGGCCGTTTTTCTTGCCGGTGAGATCTATACCGATCTCGCCCTCAGGGCTTCTTACAACTCTGATAAGCTCTCTTTTATCAAACATTTCGCCGCAGCCGACGCATTTTCTTTTTATTTCCTTTTTAGCCTTCATTCTGCTCACCCGAGCCCTCATAGAAGCCTGATTCCGGCCTGATATCTATCTTCCAGCCCGTAAGCTTGGCGGCAAGACGCACATTCTGCCCCTTGTTGCCGATGGCAAGGCTGAGCTGATCGTCCGGCACCGTTGCGCGGCAGGATTTCACCTGCTCGTCAAGGATCTCAACGGAGCAGACATCTGCCGGCGCGAGCGCGGCGGAGATAAATTCACAAACATCTTCGCTGTATTTCACAATATCTATCTTTTCGCCGTCAAGCGCGTCTACGATATTGGAAACGCGCTGCCCCTTGGGGCCGATGCAGGCGCCTACGGGATCTATCTCATCATCCTTGCTGTAAACCGCGATCTTGGTTCTGGAGCCCGCCTCGCGCGATACGGATTTGATCTCGATCGTGCCGTCATAGATCTCCGGCACCTCTGTTTCAAAAAGCCTTCTTACAAGGCCGGGGTGTGTGCGTGAGATCATGATCTTTGGGCCGCGGTTGGATTCCTTGACGTCAACAACGAAGATCTTGATGTTATCGCCCTCGTGAAGCTCTTCGCCCGGTATCTGCTCATTTTTGGGCAGAATGGCAATGGTGTTCCCAATCTCAAGCGAGGCGCTGCCGGTAACGGGGTCTATCCTGTTTACCTTAGCGGTGATAAGCTCCTGATTCTTGCTTTGGAATTCCGCAAGCTGCTTATTTCTTTCCGCCTCTTTGATACCCTGGCGGATCACATGCTTTGCGTTTTGGGCAATGATTCTGCCGAACTGCTTGGTTTTAAGAGGAATATCGATCGTTTTGCCCACCTTTGCGGATTTGCGTATCTTTTGCGCATCCTCAAGCAGGATATCGGTATCGGGATCCTCTATCTCCTCTACAACATTTTTGGTTACATATACTTTGATCTTTTCCTTTTCGGGGTCTATATCGCAGTGCACGATATCCTTGCCGCCGTAATTATGCTTTGCGGCAACAACGATTCCCGCGGCTATCTTTTCAAACAGATAATCCTGCGGAATATCCTTTTCCTGAACGAGAAGCCTTACGGCCTCAAAAAATTCCTTGCTCATTTTTCCTATCAACCTTTCTTTATTTGTTAAAATCGTTTATATCAAAATCATCAAGCTTAACGAATGATGTGTCTTTTTTTGCAAAGGTCATCGTTTCGCCCTGATCCGTTTCAACCGTAATCTTCTGATCTTCATACGCTTTCAGCACGCCCGCGAAATCACGCACGCCGTTTACCGGCCTTATCGTGCGGAGAAACACTCTGGCGCCGATATATTTTTCGAAATGCCGGTCCGCCTTCAGCTCCCTTTCTATGCCCGGGGAGGACACCTCCAAGGTATAGGACTGAGAGATGGGGTCGGCATCATCAAGCGGCTTTGTGATAAGATGCGTAAAATCAACGCAGTCGTCTACACTTATACCGCCCTCTTTATCAATAAAGATCCTCAAATACCAGTCAGAGCCTTCTTTTTTAAAAACCACATCCCATATTTCCACGCCGAGTTCGGCGGCGTACGGCTCTGCAATCTCTTTCACTCTTTGCGCTACATTCTGCGACAAGCTATCCCTCTTTTCAAGGCAGTTCATGGAAAAACCGCCCACAATAATATGAGAGCGGCATTACTGCCACTCTCACCTTTCGTTTATATTCCTACGCTACTACTATAATATAATAAATATTAAAAGTCAAGTATTATTTTAATAGATACCCTGCGCAAGCATGGCTTCCGCCACCTTTTCAAAGCCCGCTATATTCGCGCCGGCAACAAGATTGTAACCAAGGCCGTATTTTTCCGCCGCCGCAACCGAATGATTGTGGATATCTATCATAGCCTGATGCAGCTTTCTGTCTACCTCCTCCGCAGACCAGGAAAGGCGCTGGCTGTTTTGGCTCATTTCAAGGCCGGAAACGCAAACGCCGCCGGCATTGACCGCCTTTGACGGAGCAACGATCATATTTTCCTGCTCCATAAGGAAATCGAGCGCGTCCGCCGTTGTGGGCATGTTGGATACCTCAATATAATATTTCACGCCGTTTGATGCGATGATCTTTGCGTCGTCAAGATCCACCTCATTCTGTGTGGCGCAAGGCATAATGATATCTACATCGTCCCGGTGCCACGGGCGCTCATTCGGAACGAACACGGCGGACGGGAATCTGTCGCTGTAATCCTGAACCCTGTCTCTGCCGCTTGCGCGCATCTCAAGCAGGTAATCTATCTTTTCCGGCGTACAGATGCCGTCCTTATCATAAACATAACCGCCGGGGCCGCTTATTGTGAGCGGGATCGCGCCGAGCTCGTTGAGCTTTTTGATTGCGCCCCAGGCAACGTTTCCGAAGCCGGAAACCGCAACGCGCTTGCCCTCCACCGTATCGTGCTCATGTTTAAGCACCTCGCAGAGATAATATACAGCGCCGAAGCCGGTTGCCTCCGGGCGGACGAGAGAGCCGCCGTAGGAGATGCCCTTGCCGGTGATAACGCCGTTTTCAAACGCATCCGTTATACGCTTATACTGCCCGAAAAGAAAGCCGATCTCTCTTGACCCTACGCCTATATCGCCTGCGGGGACATCTATATTGGGGCCGATATGGCGGTAAAGCTCCGTCATAAACGCCTGGCAGAAACGCATGACCTCATTTTTGCTCTTGCCTCTCGGGTCAAAATCAGAACCGCCCTTCGCGCCGCCCATAGGCAGACCGGTAAGGGAATTTTTAAAGGTCTGCTCAAAACCAAGGAAATACATGATACTTGAATTAACGCTGGGGTGGAAACGAAGCCCGCCCTTATAAGGGCCTATCGAGGAATTGAACTGAACGCGGTATCCTCTGTTGACGCGGGTCTTGCCCTGATCGTCCACCCAGGCGATTCTGAACGTTATCAGCCTGTCAGGCTCCACCATACGGGTGAGCAGATCGTCCTCAACATACTCCGGGTGCGCTTCTATCACTTTTTCCAGAGAGCGGTAGACCTCTTTTACGCACTGTATGTACTCCGGCTTTGCGTTATCTCTTCTTTCAACGGTTTTGATGACACTTTCGATATAAGCATTCATAAAAGAAATGCCCCCTTTCACATATTCTATTATATATGAAACAGGGGCACAGAATCTATATACATATCTTATAATTTTAAGCGGCATTTGTTGTGCAATAAGCCGAAATATATATCTGTGAATTCCGGCTCAGAGTGCAAACTGCCCAAACATTTTTTGATTTTTTGTGAGCAGCTGCTCAAAGATCAAGCTCAGAAAATGCGCTCCAGTCTATTTTTCTGCCCTTAAAATAAGTTTTCATATCTTCCTCGCCGATCTCCCTGAGCACACGGCACGGGTTGCCCACGGCAACCACATTGGAGGGAATGTCTTTTGTGACGACGCTGCCGGCGCCGATAACGGAATTATCTCCTATCGTGATACCGGGCATTATAAGAGCGCCTGCGCCTATCCAACAGTTCTTTCCGATATGAACGGCGGCATTATACTGGATGCCGTATTTACGCAGACACGGCGCAATCGGGTGACCTGCCGTGGCAACCGTTACATTTGGGGCAAACATGGTACAGTCGCCCACATAGATATGCGTATCGTCAACCAGCGTAAGATTGAAATTCGCATAAACGCGGTTTCCGAAATGGACGTGATGCCCTCCCCAGTTTGCATGAAACGGCGGCTCGATATAGCAGTCCTCACCTATTTCGGCAAACATTTCTTTAAGCAGGTTCTGTCTCTTGTCAAGCTCCGTAGGGCGGGTGGCATTAAAATCATAAAGCTTATCAAGGCACTTGAGCTGAAGCTCCATGATATCATCGCCGTCCGGCAGATAAAGAGCGCCCGAATGCAGTTTCTCATTCATATCCATAGTTCAGTTTCCTTTTTCGATACTTATTTTATCAAAGACCTCAAGCAGATCCTCCACCCGGGCATTTTCCTTTTCTTCGCCTTTAATGTCCATCACCGCCGCGCCTTCGTGCATCATAACAAGGCGCGAACCGTATTCCACTGCAAAGCGCAGATTATGCGTTACCATAAGTGTAGTGATCTTATGCTTTTTAACAAGACGGTCCGTAAGCTCCATAACGGTTTGAGATGATTTCGGATCAAGCGCCGCGATATGCTCATCAAGGATAAGCAGTTCCAGATCCGTCATATTGGCAATAATGAGTGCAAGCGCCTGCCTTTGGCCGCCTGACAGCGTGCCCACCTGCACGCCGAGCCTGTTTTCAAGGCCCATATTACACTGTTCCAGCAGGGTGCGGTAATACTCTATGCGCTTTTTATTTACGCATTTTCCCAGACCGAAAGCTTTATTCTTATTATCGGCAAGCGCCATATTCTCAAGTATTGTAAGATCCGGGCATGTACCCGTTTTCGGATCCTGAAACACCCTGCCGATCATTTTTGCCCTTTTATATTCTGAAACAGAGGTAATATCCTTACCGTTAAACAGGATCTTCCCGTCATCGGGCGAAAGAGAACCGCAGATAAGATTGAGCAGCGTGGTCTTTCCGCTGCCGTTTGAGCCGATAACGGAAACGAATTCGCCGTTTTCCACCTTAAAATTAAACCCGTCAAAAACGGTTGTTTCATCTACTGTGCCGGCATTAAAACGCTTTGTTATATCAAGGAGTTCAAGCATTTTTAGCCCTCCTTTTAGATTTTTTGCCCATTCTGCTGAAGAGGATAGCGGCAACGAACAGCACCGCCATGAGCAATCTGTTATAATCGCTTGGCAGACCGATCTCAACAGCGATCTGAAGGCAGGCTCTGTAGCAGATCGTACCCAAAATGACCATGGTTGTGGCTTTCATGAATGTAAGCTTTTTAAACAGCGACAATCCTATGATAACGCTGGAAAGGCCGCAAACCACCATACCCACGCCCATCTGCGTATTTGCCGTTTCGTTGCTTTGCGCGATCATTGCGCCGCTGACGGCGGCAAGACCGTTGGCAAGCGCGAGCCCGAGTATCTTGGACATACCGGGGTTTTTGGCAAGCATAACGACATACTGCTGGTTAGAGCCGGTGGCGCGAAGAAGCATGCCCGATTTGGTTTTCAGATAAAGGTCTATCAGGATTTTGAGAATGACCACGAAAATAAACAGCACGATGAGCTTTCTGACGGTTATGCCGTTTATGCTTTGGGGCAGAAGATCCGCAGCGCCGGTATTGAACACCGTTTTTTTGCCGAAAACGGAGACGATCGACTGCCCGTCTGTACCCAGCTTGATCAGCACCAGATTAACGGACAACAGCACCGTATAAACAAGTATACCCGACAGCAGCGGCTGCAGTTTCAGCTTGACATGCAAAAGCCCCGTAAGACACCCCGCGGCAAGGCCGCAGGCAAAAGACACGAGCAGGCTGATCCACGGATCCACCCCCTGGAAAATAAGTATGCAGGACACGATCCCGCCGAGGGGCATCGTGCCGTCTACCGAAAGATCGGGGAAATCAAGTATGCTGTAGGAAAGATACACGCCAAGGGCAAGAATGGCATATTTAAAGCCTTCCTCCAGCACGACCTTTATAATATTGACAGCTTCCATTTCATCACTTCCATTAAAAGTATTGCCTAAATCTGTTAACTAAAAGATTATATCAAAAATGCAAAGGATATTCAATAGAAATATAGGATCGGCAACAGAATCGCCGCCAAAAAATAAAACTTCCCATAATGCAGCTTCGTTGCCGCACCGTGGGAAGTTTTGTTTTCTATCTTTTCAAAAGCTTTTTGGCAAGCCGCTTCAGCCTTACGGGCAAGAACATGATTATTTTGCCCAGCTTAAAGGTCTCTGAGCGGCGAAGCGATTTAATTTGCTTTTTCAGCTTGGCGTTTTCCTTTTTGAGCGCTTTTATCTCTAAGCCTCTTTCAAACTTTTCATCATAGGTGATTTTCAGCTTGGCGTAGATTTCGTTTTTCTCTCTGCGCACATTCTCTCTTTTAGCCGCCAATTCATCGATCTGCTTTTGCATAGAGGCTCTGAGTTTATTCTTTCCTATCTGCTGATACAGGCTTATGAACTCATACGCCGTACGTTCGCCGGCCGGCAGTTCAAGCAGACGCACACCGGTGCCGATACCGTCAAAAAAGAGCTTCCATTCTTCTGCGATATTGATTTTTTTCATATCCTCTATCTGCTGCTTGCCCTCTTTTCCGAGGCGCGTAATTTCATTCGGATCTTTCAGTAAGCGAACGACTTCCTTTGCCAGAATATCCACGCGCTTTTGCTGAACGGGAATAATCCCGCGCCCGTCCTGCATAAAGATAAGCCATGGCATATCATAGGATACGATGGGCAGTTCGTGCGACATGGCCTCGCAGAAGGTGAGCGAAAAGCCCTCATATTCCGAGGTGGAAACACAGATGTTTGCCTTTTGATAATACGTCTCCACATCTTTGGTAAAGCCGGTCAGAAT
This sequence comes from uncultured Oscillospiraceae bacterium, assembly GCA_900546785.1. Lineage (GTDB taxonomy): Bacteria > Bacillota > Clostridia > Oscillospirales > Acutalibacteraceae > Eubacterium_R > Eubacterium_R faecipullorum. Next base: position 15,229 of record URED01000043.1, read on the forward strand.
TACATTGTTTTGCAGATCGGATTCATAGATGGAATCCTGAAGGTGCTTGAACATCTCGCTTTCTCCGGCGCCGACCATATACAACTTGGCGTTCGGAATTTCCTTGATAACATAAGACATCATTGTAACCGCGTCAAACGGCTGCTTTTCCACAGAGATCCTGCCGACCCAGACAAGCGCATTTTCCTCCTTAGACACGTCTGCGGCAGCGGGCAAAGTTTCAGAAAAGGTTATGGGATTTGCAATACATTTTGTATATTCCGAAAAGGCGCTTACAATTCTTTCGTCACATTTGGACAGTGTTACAACACCATCGCAGATTCGATAAATATACGTCAGCGTAAGGGCGCTTTCCGAGGGATACTGATACGGCAGGCAGCAAAAAGAATGGCAATGCATAATATATGCCGGCTTTGTTTTAAAGCCTTTTACACACATCATATCCCACAGAGCGCAGGGAGAATTCCACATACTGTTGACAACGATATCCACATCAAATCGCTCAAGTATATCCTCCCACGCCTCATAGCGTGCCCTGTATTTCTCCTTAACACACTCCAGGTGGCTTGGCAGAAACGCCCTTTTAACATTACTGTTCAGCGGATATTCATGCCGGTTAGGCTCGCCGTCTGTTATCAAAACAACATTATAAAGCTCTTCCCCGTCTTCATTTTTGAGCGAGGACCACATATTGCACAGCGTTGCTACAACGCGCTGGGCGCCGCCGTTATATATTGAATGATAATACGCCGCAATGGTCAGCTTTTTACCGGCGTCCCGCTTGATATGCCTGAAATAATCAAAATCCACGATCTTCTCCGCAACAGAGCAGCGGCTGAACCAACGCCTTTCCGCCAAATTGCAGATCACCTCTTCAAGGCCCCAAGCATCTACCAGCTTAGTAAAGCCTTCCGAAAACAGCTCCGGTCTTAAAAGATCGAGCCATTTGCCCACGCATTCGCCAAGAAAATGCTGATATATCTTTTTTAAAACATCGGCATATTCATCAAGCTTATTGTGCGCGGATAAAAATCTTTTGATCGCATTGTATATCTTGCATTCGGAAAGCAGGGACTCAAACTTTTCCATAGAAAGATACTGCCCGCCGGTAACGCCGATTCCGAAATTATAATTATAAAGTTTATCCTCAATGCCGGAAAACGATTTTGAAAAATAGGCGATTATGAAAAAAGCATAAAGATCCTGCGCCTTGGGAAAATTGCCGTCTTCCACACAGGAAAAAGCCCTGCGGCAGATATCGCCGTTATATATTTTATTCCACAAGCTAAAACGAAATTTATTTTCATCCCAGCAGCATCGGATAAGATCGGCGTCTTCTAACGTTTCAAGGCAGGGATCTACCAGCCTTTGGTTACTTTTGATTCTGCCTTCCGAAAAACCGCCGCGGTTAACGATATTGACTCCGAAATTTAAAATATCCGTTTTCTTTTCTTCTATTGCGTTATATGCGGTTTCACAGGCGTTCAATTCAAAAAAATCATCGCCGTCCGCGAACATGATATATTTACCGCGGGACGCCGCTGCACCGTCTTTTCTTGCCTGCGAAGTGCCCAAATTTTTTTCGTGAAGGACAAGGATGATCCTTTTATCTTTTTCGGCATATTCTTTTAATATTTCTCTGCTGCCGTCCTGCGAAAAATCATCAACACAAATGATCTCTATATCCTTCAAAGTTTGATTGACCAAGCTGTTAAGACAATTCCTAAGCTCTTTTTTCACATTATATACAGGCACGATCACAGACACCTTTGCCATATAATGCCCTCCCCGATTCTACACAAAATAATTGCTGAAACAAACGATTTCAGCATTCATCAAGCACGCAAATGTAATTATTGAAATATTATGAATATTATATACTAAAATTCTACAATTTGCAACCGTATCACAGCTTTTGTCATTAAAAGTAATAATTTGTTACATGATACGCCGCAAATTCACATAAATCGCCTTACGCGATTGCCCCGCAGCACAGATAAAGTTTTGCACGGCTTTTTTCAAAAAAAGCGAATTAAAAAACGCATAAAAAATCCGGTGTAAGAATAACTTACACCGGATGAATCATTTTACTTATTTATTTAAGCTTTTCTTTTTTCTGCTTACTGTAAGCACAACAACTACCGTAGCAGCCGCGCCGATAACGGCAAAGATTACAAGACCTGTTTCAAGACCTGTCTTCGGGCTCTTGGTATCCGTATTGCTGCTTGTTGAACCATTGCTTGATGAGGTTGTGGTTTCAGTAGTTTCCGTTTCTTCTGCCGCAAGCTTCGGAATAACCTCGGATTCCTTTTCGCCGCAGACTGAGCATACGCGCTCTCTGAGGCCTTCCTCAGTTTCCGTTGCTTCCTTTACAACCGTCCACGCGCCGTACTGATGGCCTGTTGCAGGGATAACTTCCGTATACTCTACGCCGCATACCGTGCAGGTGGTTGTTCTTACACCATCTTCCGTGCAGGTTGCTGGCGTTGTGATCTCCCATTCACCTGCCGTATGGCCTGTTGCCGGTACAGGTTCGGTAAATCTTACGCCGCATTCTTCGCAAAACGCTTCACGCTCGCCCGCTTCTGTGCAGGTGGGCTCAATCGTGGTCGTCCACTCGCCGAGGGTATGACCGGTTGCAGGGATGGCTCTTGTAGCGATCTGATCGCCGCATACGGTACATCTCTGCTCTTCCAAGCCCTCGTCTGTGCAAGTGGGAGCTGTTACTTC
>URED01000044.1 GCA_900546785.1 uncultured Oscillospiraceae bacterium
GAAAAACGAAATTCAGCTCGATTTCTCGAAGTCTCCTCAGCGTGTAGGACTACCCGTTTTTCTGAATTTACACCTTTTACTACACGCTGACGCACTGTGCAGGGATCTGCGCAGTGCGTTTTAATATACGGTTCAAGAACCGGCTGTATACGGATTTGCCGATAATAAAAACCCCGCGCGCAGGGACCCTCTCCGCAGGCGGCGCAATGGAGAACGCCGCCCGCTCCCTGAACGCGGAGCCTCGCTTATAACAAGCGATAACAGCAATATATGCCGCTTTACAGCAAAAATCGTTTAACTGAAATAATTTTACCATTAATAAAAATAAAAGCAATGCAAAAATCGGAACAAAAAACATATAAAACGGAAGCGCACACAAAAAAGAAACGGCAGCGCCGTTTCACAGCGTGTCAACTGTGTATCCCTTATCCGCCAGCGCAAGCGAATACCTGCCGGTTCCCGCGCCGATCTCCGCAACACGCATACCGGGGCGCAGATATTTCTCAATATACTTCATTGTGGTTATATATTCAACGGCGTTGAATCTGCGCTCGAATCTGCTTTCCTCGTCATATTCATTGTAGTATGCTTTTACATATTCCTGCGCGGTCTTACTGTTCATATCCTTTCTCCCAAAGCATAACATACTCGTCGGCAGGGGCGTCTGAAAGCTTTTCTTTTACCAAAAAGCTGTTTTTTATATAAAAATCCACCGCACCCGTGTTTTGGCAATAAACATGGAGTAAAAGACTGATCTTCTTTTCTTTAACAAAATCAAGAAGCGCCGTACCTATACCGAGAGCGCGGTATTCTTTTCTGACAAACAAACCCTCAATATAACTTCCGTTAAGACCTATAAATCCTAAAACCGCACCGTCTTTTTCATATACATAGGTTTCGGCTTTCGGTATCTGTTCTTTGGCGTATTCAAAATTACTTTTCCAAAACTCCTGTGGAATAAAGGAATGCGCCTGCATATTTGCATCCAGCCAAACCTGCATAACGGAATCTGCATCTTCATTTCTGAATTTTCTGATCATTTGTGGTACCTTGCATGATTTAAGATTGAAAACGCGCGGTACACCTGCTCGCAGAGCACAAGGCGCGCAAGCTGGTGCGGCAGAGTCATTTTGCCGAATGAAAGCTTGAACGTGCCAAGCGATTTGACTTTATCCGAAAGCCCGAATGAACCGCCTATAACAAAAGCTATTTTTGAATTACCAAGGCTCAGCTTTTCTATCTCCTGCGCAAATTCGGGTGAAGAGAATTCCCTGCCCTCTATGCACAGGGGAATGACCGCCGCACCTTTGGGAATTTTGGCGGCGATCCTTTCGCCCTCTTTTTCAATGATACTCAGTATCTCCGCCTCTGAAGGCGCATCTGGCGCGCGTTCCTCGGCGATCTCTATGATCTGTGTTTTTGCATAGGGCGAAAGCCTTTTTATATATTCCGCGCAGCCGTCCCTCAAAAACTGCTCCTTGAGCTTGCCCACGCAGATCACGCTTATATTTATCACAGAACGATCAGACCTCCGTCATTTTCCGGTTTGGAGACGTAAAGGCGGTAATCCTCGTTTTCGCTTGCGCCGATCTCCGTCAGGGCGGAAACCGCCGAAATGCGGGCGATTTCCGGCAGATTATTATCTCTGCTCAGGTGGGAAAGGACGATTCTTGTGGTGCCGCTTTGGATCAGCTCCTTAGCAAAGGAATCCGCCGCAGCATTTGAAAGATGGCCCTTATCCGAAAGTATGCGCTGCTTGAGCGGATAGGGATAAGCGCCGTTTTGAAGCATGGAGATCTCATGATTCGATTCAAGAAAAACAAGATCAGAGCCTGAAACGCCCTTTTTTGCGTCGTCCGTTATATAGCCGGTATCCGTACAGACGGAAACGGTGCGCCCGTCCGAAAGCTCAACACGGTATCCCACGCAGTCCACGGAATCATGCGAGTTGTGAAACGCAGAAACATACATATCCCCAAGATCAAGCACGGAATTGAGCTCATAAGACCTAACAGTATGATTCGCAACACCCGCAAAGCGAAGCTCCTCAAGCGTTGCCGGGGTAGCAAACACCGGCGTTTTGTGGCGCGAAGCAAAAACACGCACTCCGGCAATATGATCCGTATGCTCATGCGTTACGAGCACGGCCTTGATGCTCGCCGGATCAACGCCTATATCCATGAGCGCTGCAGAGCACCTTTTGGCGGAAACACCTATATCCACAAGTATTCCGCCGCTTTTGCCGCCTATGTATATTGAATTGCCGCTGCTGCCCGAAAAGAGCTGACATACCTTTGCCATAAACAAACTTCCCGTTTTTTGATCTTACCACAATTTTTGTACTAAAAAGGGGCGATGGCTCGCCCCGTTAAAACTATATTCTCAGCCCGCGTGGGCGACGCTGCCGGCAGGCTCTACCTGCACTCGTTTGATATCCGCGCCCAGCTTCGTAAGCTTTTCAACTATGTTTTCATAGCCTCTGTCCACATACTCTATTTTTTCCACAACCGTTTCTCCTGTTGCGATCAGACCCGCTATGACCATAGCAGCGCCTGCGCGGAGATCGGTTGCCTTTACTTTTACGCCTGTTAAATGATCTACGCCTTCTATTACGGCTATCTTGCCGTCCACCTGAATATTGGCGCCCATTCTGAGCAGTTGGCCTACATACTGAAACCTGTTATCCCACACGGATTCGGAAAGGATAGACGTACCTTTTGAAACGGAGAGCAGCACCGCCATCTGCGGCTGCATATCCGTTGGAAAGCCGGGATGCGGCATTGTTTTAACATTGCATCTTGTAAGCGGTTTAAAGCGTGTTACGCGAACGGCGTCGTCATACTCTATGATCTCTGCGCCCGCCTCTTCAAGCTTTGCGCTGATGGATTCAAGATGCTTCGGGATCACGTTTTTGATGAGCACATCTCCACCACAGGCAGCGGCGGCAACCATATACGTGCCCGCCTCGATCTGATCGGGAATAATAGAATATGTGCAGCCGTGCATCTTTTCAACGCCGCGGATCTTGATAACGTCCGTTCCTGCGCCGCGGACGTCCGCGCCCATGGAGTTTAAAAAGTTTGCAAGATCAACGATATGCGGCTCCTTAGCAGCGTTTTCAATTACCGTAAGCCCTCTTGCAAGCACAGCAGCCAACATAACGTTTATCGTTGCCCCTACGGAAACAACATCCATATAAACGGTTGTGCCCACAAGCTTTTCCGCCTCAGCGCAAACCATTCCGTTTACAATCTTAACATCAGCGCCGAGCATTTCAAACCCTTTGATATGCTGGTCTATCGGTCTGTCTCCGAAATCACAGCCGCCGGGCAGCGCAACTTCCGCTTTTCTGAACCTGCCCAGCATGGCGCCGATAAGATAATAGCTTGCGCGAAAGCGCGAAGAAAACTCATACGGCACGCTTTGGCGCTTGATGGGGCGCGTATCTATCTCTATTGAATCCTTAGAAACAAGCTTTACCTGCGCGCCCATTTGGTTTAAGATCTCTATAATCAAAGAAACATCTGATATATTGGGTATATTTTCTATTCTTACAACATCATCCGCAAGCACTGCGGCGGGTATGATTGCAACCGCGGCATTTTTTGCGCCGCTTATATTCACTTCTCCAAACAGCTCCCTGCCGCCCCTGATCACAAAATTTTCCAAATCTTTTCCCTCTTTAAATAACGGAATATATATAAAACAAGTAGAAATCAATTAAGTACGGTTTTTACCAACCTTGCATATTATAGCAGACTGAATTGCAAAAATAAAGACCTTTTAATAATTCGATACACTTTTGTAATATATATTTTTAGCTAAAAAACAACAATATATATGGTTATTGAGCCGAAATACAGCCAAGATAGGGGATAAAAAATTTTTTGCATAAAAATCAAAAATCCCCATATTCTCCATTAATTACAAATTTATTACAAATATTTTAGTACATTTTGACGAAGAAATGCCTGCGCATAACAACAAAAAGAGCACAAAAATATTATTTGAAGCAGCGCACCGATTATTAAACGGCGCCTTTGTTATTTTTTATAAAACTTTACAATTTGTTTTTAATTTGATTTTTAATAATATTGACAAAACCACCGATATACTGTATTATGGATGTAAATATATATTTTTTACGGAGGATTAATTTTGGACGACTCTATATGGCCTCTGCTATTACTGCAGGTAGTATTGATTGCGCTTAACGCCGTTTTTGCCGCTGCGGAGATAGCAATCGTCAGCATGAACGACAACAAAATGGCAAAAATGGCAAAGGAAGGAAACAAAAAGGCTGTAAGGCTTGTTAAGCTGACAAGTCAGCCCTCAAGATTCCTTGCAACCATCCAGATAGCCATTACGCTTGCAGGATTTCTGGGAGCCGCATCCGCTGCGGAAAGTTTCTCAGACGTGATTGTAGAGGCTGTTATGAAAACGGGGATCAGCATTCCCGAAAATCTGCTGAACAGTGTGGTTGTATTTCTGATCACGCTTATCATCTCTTTCCTGAACATCGTTTTCGGCGAGCTTGTGCCCAAGCGAATCGCAATGCGCAATCCGGAAAGCTTTGCACTGGGCATTTCAGGCTTAATATTTGCCATTTCAAAAATATTTAAGCCGATCGTATGGCTGCTTACGGCTTCCACAAACCTTGTTCTGCGCCTTTTCAAGATCGATCCCAATGAAAATGACGACGAAGTGAGCGAAGAGGATATCAGAATGATGGTAGATGTTGGCAGTGAAAACGGCACGATAGACCGCACGGAAAAGGAATTCATACAAAACGTTTTTGAATTTGATGATCTGACTGCCGGCGAGGTTGCTGTGCATCGAACAGAAGTATCGCTGCTGTGGCTGGACGAAAGCCCCGAGGACTGGGATAAGACGATCCACGGAAGCAGGCACAAGATCTACCCCGTTTGCAACGAAACCGTTGACAACGTTGTGGGCATACTCAACGCCAAGGATTATTTCAGGCTCGGCACCAAGGACCGGGAAACGGTTATGAAAAAGGCTGTTCACCCTGCATATTTTGTGCCGGAGAGCGTAAAGCTTGACGTTCTTTTCCAAAACATGAAGAAAAGCAGAAATTCCTTTGCCGTGGTGCTTGACGAATACGGCGGCACAACGGGTATCATTACGATAAACGACCTTGTTGAACAGCTTGTGGGCGACTTTGATTATGACGACAGCAACGAGCCGAAACCGATTGAGGCAATAGAAAGCCTGGATTCCAAAACGTGGAAGATCATCGGCAATCCCGCGCTTGACGACATTGAGGACGCGCTTGGCATCTCGCTCAAAACGGAGGAGTGCGACACTTTCAGTGGCCTTGTATTTGAGGCGCTCGGCTTGATTCCGGACGACGGCTGCAAACCGTTTGAAGTGGAAACGGACGGCCTTGTGATCAAGGTGCTCAAGGTCAAAAACCATCAGGTCCAGACGGCGGTAGTCTGCAAAGCAAGCCCCAAAAAGGATACTGCGGAACAGACAAAAAGCGAAAGCAGCGAAGAGAAAAGCAAAAACGAATAAAACAGGCCGGTGCTGAATTACTCAGGCGCCGGCCTTATTTTTCAAAACTCATATAATGGCGAACTGGTTATCTATCTCTCCGCCTGTAAGGATATTATCCGCCGCTATAGTCAGCTCGCGCAGCTCGCTGCTGTTTTTCATAATGCGCGACGGCGCACGCATGGCGCACATGACCACACGGTAATAAGCACTGTCCCGCGTGTGCGGGTGCAAAGCGCCGTCCAGGATAGACAGCCACACCTCCCCGATCATCTCACGCAGTGGCTTATACCGGAACTGCATGGCGTCAGCCTTTGAAACGCCTTTTGCAAGCCCAAGCGCCCGCAACAGTTTATACACGTCCCATACAAGCGCGGTATCGATCTTCTTTATAAGAGGCTTTAAAACAAACCAGTATTTTCCGAGCTCTGCGCCGTTGAGCTGCAGCGCCGTTGCGCGCTCCTCAAAATCCTGCCTGCTGCGGCATTCCGTAAGATTGAAAATTAAATTGCAGGCGTGCTTTGCCAGAAAACGCTGCGCGTCAATCTCCCTGCCGTTCAGGATAAAGCTTTCCAAATGCTCCACATGATAGGTGAGCGTTTGATCCGCATTGACCGTAACTTGAACAATAGGCGCCGGGTATCCGCACAGCGAGCCGACGTTGACTTCCGTTATCCTATTCCCTGCCGGGCTTATAAAATAATCCGTATCCTGAATATGGCTGTGGCCTACGAACATATATTTCAGCCCGTTATCGGCAAAAAACGCGGCAACCTCTTCCCTGTTTTCCACGCAGGTAGAGCCGCCCGTGATAAGCGGTGAGATGTGAGGTATAAGCAAATGATGCTCTATGCCGATCATAAGAGCGCCGTCCGCTTTTGCTTTTTCAAGCTGGGCAACGATCCATTTTCTGCAATCGGGCGTGAAGCCCGCGTGATCGTTTTCGTTTTTATCATCATTCAGGCACAGAACACGGATTTTATCGGAAAGATTGACCGTATAGCAGATCGTTCCGATCTCGGTTATAAAGCTGTCTGCCGCCTGCGCGGGACCGAAATCCTTATAAAATTCGGGAAGCTCGCTGCTTTTCATCACGGGCACGTCGTGAAAAGTCTGATCGCCCGCAAAGCGGCGCGGGTTCTCATCGCAGCACCAATCGTGTGTTGCGGTGATCAGATAGACCGGCTTTTTCTTTTTAAGCGCGTACAATTTTTCTCTGAATTCAAGGTGGGATACCATTTCTCCGTCATTTGAAACATCACCCAGAATGAAAACGGCGTCTGTATCGCTGCCTGCGATCTTTTCAAAGGCGGCGTCGATAATCTCCGCCGTTTCGGCAAGGCATTTCTGATCCGAGCCGGCGCGCAGCGCATAGGCTTTTCCCGCCGTGCCGAGCGTTTTGGAATAATAATGCGTATCCGCAATAAAAGTAAGCTTCATACTATCACCAAGTCTATTATATATGAAATGAACGCAGCGGGCAAGCACAATATGCACCCCCGGCTGACCGGATATAAAAAACCGGCTGACGCTGTAAATACAACGGCGCCCGCCGGCTCTTATCTTTTATTTGACTTGATCTGCCGTACAGCGGTTTATTCGTTGACAGCCTTGGCTGTTTCCTTTTCCGCCTTGCGTGCTTCTCTTCTTTCCATGATCTCTTTCATCATCTGCCTGTGGCCGTCGCCGGTGATGTTATAGAAGTGCATGGGCACGAGCATGAGCAGATAACCGATTGCCGGTACGAGTGTTGTGAGCAGGAAGAGCGCCCAGTTCGTTTCCGCATTCTGGACGAGCGAGCCTTCCGTATGCTGAACATAGCCTGTGAAGCCGAGTATTGCAAGACCTATGGAAGAGGAAAACGTATTCTCTATCTTGCCGGTAAAGCTCATGATGGAAAGCATGATGCCCTCTACACGGGTGTCTGTTTTCCACTCTATATAATCCACCGTTTCCGCTTCCATTTCCTTTTGGATCAGGTTTTTGAATTCAAGCGGAATGGCGGTAAGGCCGGTGAACAAAACAACGAGTATTCCGGTGAAGAGCGGAACGCTGGTGCCGGCTTCCTTATTCATAAGGCCGTTATAACAGGTGATTGCAAACAGCGCATGCAGAATGATCGCAGCTACGCAGCAAGCCTGATAGAATTTTTTACTGTCTGCCTTTCTGCCGAGGCGTTCTACGATCTTGGGAACAAGCAAACCGGCAAAGAGAAAGCCGGGGAATTTAACCACGTCTATGAAAACGTTATACTGCCTGTTGAACATGAGATCTGCAACAAAATAGAACGATACCTGCTCCGCGATCTTGCAGATGACAAAGAAGATATTGCCGAGGAAGAGCATGAGCAGCGGCCTGTTTTTAAAGAGCAGCGCAAGACATTCCTTAACGGAGGGCACGTCTTCTTTATGCTCTGCCCTTTCCTTGGTGTTCTTATATGTAAACCTGGTTAAAAATACGATACCGATCGCAGAGATGATAGCCGAGGTCAGATATGCCTGCGGGGTGTGATCCTTAAAATAAGGCAGCAGAGCCGCACCGGCAACGAACACCTGCGGCAGCGCACCCAGAACGGAACGTGTAATGGAGCTGATGCCGAAAAGCTTTGTTCGCTCTATACCGCTGGGCGTAATGGAAAACGCAAGCGCGCCCATCGGAATGTCAAAGGCGGTATACGTAACGTCCAGCCCTATGAATAAAACGGTTGTATAAATGATATTGAAAACGGGCGAAGCATCCGCACTGCCGATGAAAAACAGGATCATAACAAGCGAAACGAAAAGCGGCGCCCATTTGATGTACGGGCGCATCTGCCCGTCCTTGGTTCTTGTTTTATCAACGATAACGCCCATGATAGGATCGTTGATGGCGTCAAATATACCGCAGAAAAGGCGTATTTTTGACGCGGTGCCCATCGGGTCTTCAAGCTTTCTGAAAAGCACGTTCGTCAAAAAGAAATTTATGTATTTTGACGAGGTCATACTTGTATTCATGCCCTGCGCGCCGCGGCCCACGGCATAGGAAAGTGTTTCTCTCCAGGTAAGGTAGGTCTCCTCGCCTACATCGGTTTTGATGATCTTGCTGTCAAGGAATTCCTTAACGCTGAATTTGCCCATACTTCTCCCCCTATTTCTTCATCATTTGATTTTTGTGATTCTGTCCTTTTTCACAAGGTAAACATGATCCGCAATATCCATCATGGCTTTATCATTCATACTGTCCGTATAAAAATTTTCAATATGCGCATGTGGATAAAGCTCATGAAATATCTTTACCTTGTTTTCAAGAAAACAAAGGCGGCGGAATTTGCCTGTTTTTTTATCTATACTTGAGCCGACGTAATTTTTGATCCCCATTCTTTTCATGATCTCGTCAAGAAGGAAATCCGTTGTGCCGGAAACGATTATATCGCTCTCTTTGCGCACCTTAGAATACCACGGCTTGATCTTTTTTTCGTTCTTATCCCAAAAATCGACCACCGCGCCGGAAATATCACCGGCGTTCACGTAATAGCCCTCCAGGAAAGAGGCGTAGGCGTCAACGGCGTCCTCCACCGTAAAAAGGTGCAGCGCGTCCTTCAGCGCAATTACGATCAGTTTGGGCAGATATTTCCATATTTTTACATCCCGGCGCACAAAATACAATATAAAATCAACAAGCGTTTCGCCGTCATAGATCGTGTTGTCAAAATCATACACATTGACGTGCATAATATATACCCCGTATTTCAAGAATAAGTGTAGTCAAAGTCAAATATATGTCAAAAACAGGAAAGAAAGATATAATTTTCGGAAATCCTGCATGGCTTTATATTAGCAGATATTTACGCCGCTTTCAATACGTGCGTTTAATTTTCTTGACTTTGGGGCGAATTAATTATATATTATTATAAAATGCGAAGGGGAGCCTGTCTTGGCGGGCGTTTCGGATATGAAAAGAGAATTTATCAAAACAGACGTTGTTATAGCGGGCAGCGGCGTTGCCGGGCTTTTTGCGGCACTTTGCCTGCCGCCTGAAAAAAAGGTGCTTGTTATAACGAAAGAGGATCTGAAAGAATGCGATTCCTACCTTGCGCAGGGCGGCGTTTGTGTTTTAAAAAATATTGAGGATTTTGAATGTTATTTTGAGGACACGATGAAAGCGGGGCATTATGAAAACGACCCGGAAAGCGTCAGAGTCATGATAGAATCCTCGCCCGAGATCATCAGCACGCTCATAAAGCTTGGCGTTGAGTTTGACACGGGCAGTGACGGCGCTTACGACTATACGCGCGAGGGTGCGCACAGGCAAAACAGGATCCTGCACCATAAGGATGAGACCGGCAAAGAGATAACCGCCACGCTGCTCTCCATAGCCAAAAAGCGCAAAAACATCAATTTTATCACGCAGACCACGATGATAGACCTGATCGAAAAAGACGGCACCTGCTACGGGATCGTGTGCGAAGATGAATTCGGCGAGCGGGGCGCAATACTTGCAAGAGATATAATCCTTGCGACGGGCGGCATAGGCGGACTTTTTAAAAATTCCACGAATTTTCCGCACATCACCGGCGACGCCTTTGCCCTTGCACTGAAGCACGGTATAGAGCTGAAGGATATAAGCTACATACAGATCCACCCCACAACGCTTTACAGTAAAAAAAGCGGCAGGCGCTTTCTGATCAGCGAGAGCGTGCGCGGCGAAGGCGCCGTACTGCTCAACGAAAACGGAGAGAGATTTACGGACGAGCTTCAACCGCGAGACGTTGTGACAGAGGCGATCTGCAAAGAAATGGAAAAATTCGGAACCGACCACGTATATATAACACTGCCCACGATGACGAGCGAGCAGGCAAAGCAGAGATTCCCGAACATATTTGAAGCGTGCGCCGAAGAGGGATACGATATCACGAAAGACAGGGTACCCGTTACGCCCGGGCAGCATTACATGATGGGCGGCATCAAAACGGATATCAACGGCAGCACCTCTATGAAACATTTATACGCCGTGGGCGAAACGGCATGCAACGGCGTGCACGGCAAGAACCGACTTGCCTCCAACAGCCTGCTGGAGAGCCTTGTTTTCTCAAAGCGCGCCGCAGATTTGATTGCTGCCGACAAAAGCGAAAAAGAATTTTATGCGCCGGACACGGATTGGGATACCCTGCCGCCGAAGAATGCGCGCGAAAAGGAATTCAAAAACCTCATCATGAACGAGATAAAACGAAAGGACCGTGCTTTTTATGATAAGTGGTGTAACGATGAAGATTAATATGGACGATTACATACTGCACGCGCTGAAAGAGGATATAACGAGCGAGGACGTATCCACAAATGCCGTGATGCCCCAAAAGAAACAGGGCACGGCGCAGCTCATCTGCAAGGCGGACGGGATCATCTGCGGACTGGAGGTCTTTGAACGCACGTTTGCCCTATTGGACAGCGATTTCCGATTTGAAACGGAAGTAAAAGACGGCGACGCCGTTAAAAGCGGGCAGCTCTTAGGCACGCTCTTCGGCGATATACGAGCCCTGCTTTCCGGAGAGAGAACGGCGCTCAACTATTTGCAGCGCATGAGCGGCATTGCAACCGTTACAAGCGAATACGCAAAGGAGCTTGCGGGCACAAAGACCGTGCTGCTGGACACAAGAAAGACCACGCCGAATATGCGCCCGTTTGAAAAATACGCCGTAACTGTGGGCGGCGGCAGAAACCACCGCTACAATCTTTCTGACGGCGTTTTGCTGAAAGACAACCACATCGGCGCGGCAGGTTCCGTTTCCAACGCCATTAAAATGGCAAGGGAATACGCGCCGTTCGTAAGGAAGATAGAGATAGAGACCGAAACCTTGGAACAGGTGCGCGAGGCGCTTGACGCCGGTGCCGACATCATTATGCTGGATAATATGAACAACGCTACCATGAAAAAAGCGGTTGAAATGATAGGCACAAAAGCGCAGACGGAATGTTCCGGCAATGTTACAAAAGAGCGCTTAAAGGAAATCGCCGAGATCGGCGTGGACTTCGTTTCAAGCGGCGCACTGACGCATTCGGTGCCCGTGCTTGACGTAAGCCTGAAAAACCTGAAGCCTGTTGAATAAAAGATTTAAAGCAAACAAATGCGCCCTGCCGACACCGAGTCCGGCAGAGCGCATTTTCATATTGAACCTATACAGCGGATCAGCCTTTAAGGCCTCTTGCCTGGCGGTCCATATCTTCTACAACGATATCAAAGATCTCGCCGAGCGAAGCGCAGTATTCAAGCACTTTCCAAGGCTCGTTGGTATGAAAATGGATCTTGATAAGCTCCTCGTCACCCACGGCAAGCAGGCAGTCGCCCTTAAAATGCTCTTCAAAATAATCGTTGATTTCGTCCTCGTCAAGCCCCTGCCCTTCTATGAGCAGCTGCGTATCATACCTGTAATCCATAAAACCTCTCCTAAAAGTTGCGCAAATAAAGCAGAATATTCTTTATAGTATTCCCGATCGTATGCCGAAGCGCAAATCTTTAAACATTTGCGCTCAGGTGGAAACAACATCTGCGCCGAACGGGCAAAGTGCAAGCTTGGCAAGCTTAAAATGCTGCTTGCCGAACGGTATGCCTATTATCGTTACGCAAAGCAGAACGCCAAGCAAAAAATGCTCCAGCGCAAGCGCGATGCCGGAAAAGATCATCCACACAAAATTCAGTATGGCACAACCCGCTCCGCCGCCGTAAACGATCTCCTTTTTAAACGGGAAAAAGCTTACCGCCGCCATTTTGAAGCACTGTGTGCCGACGGGAATGCCGATTATGGTAACGCACCAGAGACAGCCGACCAGAAGCCAGCTGAGACCACTGATGAACCCGCCGAAAACAAACCAAAGAATATTGCCTATCAAAGACATGATTTACGCTCCTTCAATCTTAACCGGTTTAATGTGTGAACAGCCATTAAGCTTGTTTAAGATGAATATAGCACAATATTGTTACGGAACAATGACCTTTAAATTACAATTATGTTAGAATTGTAAACGCAGAGCATTTACACGGAGCACGGATACATCAAGGTTTTGATTGCCGATTTATTGACAATTCCTGCATATTTAATTTATAATATAGTTATACAGTTGTTTTATTTTAAGCCGTTTCAGGCAAATAACGTACAAAGGAGCGTGCAGTGATGAAAAAAATGAGAAGGGCATGGAGCTTACTGCTTTCAACGGCGATCTTGATAGGTTCTGTGTTTTGCGTAAACTTTTCCGCCTTTTCAAGCGATACATACAGCTTTACATTTGAAGGCGTTTACGATTACACCAGAGCTTATGAGATACTGGAACTTGTGAACGAGGAAAGAGCGGCATACGGCCTTGATCCGCTGGTGCTTGACAAGGAACTGCAGGAGGCGGCAATGCTCAGGGCGCTGGAAACTTCTGTTGACTTCTCCCATACACGCCCGGACGGCAGATCCTGCTATACGGCCTGCCCTTCAAAAATGGACGGCGAAAACATAGCCGCGGGGAATTCAACGGCGCAGGCAACGATGGAGCAATGGATGAATTCAGCCGGCCACAGGGCGAATATACTGAGAGAGGATTTCAAATCCATCGGTATCGGCTGTTTCTCCTACAGCGAAGGGGGATCCGCTTACTGGAGCCAGTGCTTCGGCTACGGCAAGGCGGAGGGCAGCCCAAGGGTATCCGGAACGCAAGCGGTAACCGAATCGGTCAGCATTCTGAAAGAGAATGTTAAAATGTACGCTTATGCCGTCAAAAACGTTCATAACATAAACTATATGACGATCGGTGAGACCGGTTATTTCATATACGGAATCTTAAACCCCGGCTGGACGGCGCGCTATGCGCCCGGCTATGCCGGCGACTATACATTCTCAACCACAGACCCGGATGTAATATCCATTGATTCAAGCGGAAATTTCGTTGCCGTCGGCGAAGGTACGGCAACGGTTACGGTAAGCCTGAATGCGGATCCGTCTCAAAAATACAGCGCCGCCATAGAGGTGCGCAAATTTGACCCTACCAACAGCACCGATTTTAAAATATCGTATATCGGTAAGCACGAATACACGACCCACCCGATCACGCCGAAACCAACCGTTACATACGGTGATAAAACGTTTGTGGAGGGCGTGGATTACACCTTATCCTACAAAAACAATATAAATCCCGGCACCGCCACAATGACTGTTACGCTGATCGGCGAATACACGGGGTCCGTAGATCTGATATTCTATATAACGGGAGATCATACGAGCCATTATTATTCTTCAAAAGTGATAAAAGACGCTACATGTGAGGAAAGCGGCGAAATAAAATACACCTGCGATGTATGCGGATTCAGCTACACCGAAACGATTGAAAAGCTGCCCCACACGATCATTGATATTCCGGCCGTCAAGCCCACGTGCACAAAAGCCGGCAGCACTGCCGGCAAAAAATGCAGCGTCTGCGGCACCGTAACGGTTGAACCGCAGGAGATCAAAGCGCCCGGCCACAGCTACGGCGAATGGACTACGCTCAAGGACGCGACCTGTACGCAAAACGGAACCAAACAAAGAACCTGTTCAACGTGTAAGAAGACCGAAGAGGCAGCGATACCCGCTTCAGGGCATAATTATGCGGACGGCGTATGTACGAACTGCAACGACGATATAAGATTAACGGACAGTTCTTTCGGCATCCTCGTTTTCGGCGAAGATGAAAACACCCTGCCTGAAGGCGCAAAGCTTTCCGTTACACAGGGTACCGCCGAAGCCGATGGGGTTGTATATTCCATTGTGATACAAAAGAACGGCGCCAACATTCAGCCAAACGGCAGGATAACCGTTAAGGTTCCCGTTCCGGACGGAATGAACGGCAGCGAACTGATGGTGTTCAGGGAAAATGCCAACGGCACCTATACAGAGCTTAACGCCGAATACCAAGACGGATATATGACCTTTACGGCATATCAGCTTGGCACGATAGCCGTATCTGCCGAATGCCCGGGTACACCGGCGGGAATGTCCGGCGATATTGACGCGGACGGGGAGATCACAGACTGGGACGCAATCATGTTAAACCGCTATCTTGCGGGCTGGGACGTTCCGATAGACCTGACCGCCGCGGACACCGATAAAGACGGCGAGATCACGGACTGGGATGCAATCCTGCTCAACCGCTACCTTGCCGGATGGGATGTGGAGCTTTAACGCGCAAAAAACAGCAAATAAGATTTAAGGCCTTTCGGAGCCATAGGACTCTGAAAGGTCTTTTTTACAAACTATAAATGCGTAAGGTCATTGCTAAGGCGGAAATTCAAACAGGTTCAGCCCTGTTTCTCACTGCAGCGGAGAGATTCGCAGAGCCGTTCGTAATACTTGTTTTTCATAATTTACGCTCATTTTCCAAATAATCCAAAAGCGCAGCGCAGCCGCGTTCAATATCCGCATAAGCCATTTTGAAATCGCCGCTGTACCACGGGTCCGAAATATCTGCATCGCTGCCTGCAAAGCTTAGCAGCTTATGCACCTTGCCGTGCTTATCGCCGCCGAACAGGCGCAGCATATTGCGGATATTTTCCCCATCCATACCTATAATGAGATCATATTTTTCATAATCTTCCTTTTTAAGGCGCACGGCACGCTTGCCGGCGCAGGATATTCCGTGTTTGGCGAGTTCCCGCCGTGCGGGCGGATACACAGGGTTGCCTATGCCGCCCCATATCTCTTCTCCGCTGGTTGCGGCGGAAGCAATATGATAACTGCCCGGCTGCCCGCCGGTTTGTACCATCTCTTTAAATATGAACTCTGCCATAGGCGAGCGGCATATGTTGCCATGGCAGACAAATAAAATATTGCGCATGGTGTTCGTATTCCCTTCCGCTTGTTTTTTGTCTTGCTGATTATACCATAAAAAGCGACAATTTACACGGCTCATTTTTTAGAAACGATTCGGGAGGGCAGCACTCCTTGCTGTCGCCCCTTGATTGCCTGCCGGCAAAGGCGGGCAGAGCTGTCAACGGCGGCGTAAAACGGCGTTCATTTTATCGTTAACCTGCTTGGGCGGCTTTATTATTTTATTAAGAAGCAAACATACAACGGCGGCAATAATCTCGGTTACCATAAAAGTAAACCATACGAAATTCAAGCCTGCATAATGGAAAACCCATGCTAACGGAACCAATAAAATGATTTGCCGAAGAACAGTAATGAAAACGCTTGCTCTTCCACGATCAATTCCCTGAAAATAAACGGCAAACATCATGACTAGACCCGCCGGGATAAAGCTTCCCGATATGATTCGCAAGGCATAACGCCCAATCCGAATAATCGAGTCATTGTTTGAAAATATAGATAGCAGCTGCTCCGGAACAATCATAAAAATCACAACAGCCACAAGCATAATACTGCAAGAAAAAAGTGTAGAATATTTTAAGGTATCTTTTACTCTTTGCCTTTTGCCTGCGCCATAATTAAAGCTGATAATCGGTAAAATCACTTGCTGCAAGCCCATTAAAGGAATAAAGAAAAATGTCTGTAATTTATAATAGATTCCTAAAACAGTAACTGCGTCCTCCGTGAATTGTTTTAGTATTAAATTCAAGCCCACAATATAAAGCGTGTACAAAGACTGCATAACAATCGACGGGATCCCTGCCCGATAAATTTTGATACAGTTTTGTCCTTGTATGTTCCCTTGAAAATGATAAATACGGCAAACCGCGATGAGAGTAATTATCATTGCCACAATTTGTCCTGCGACTGTTGCGAGTGCGGCTCCCGCAACTCCTAATTCCGGCATACCGAACAGACCGAAAATAAGGATAGGATCAAAAATCACGTTAATAATTGCACCTGCCACCTGCGCTAACATCGGCGTAAGCATATTGCCCTTAGCCTGCAAAATTTTTGTGCAGTTTGATTCGATAAACAATCCGAAAGAACCTGCAAAAATAATCCGGGCATATTGAACGCCCTGCTCACGCACAAGTATTTGCTCGGATGAAACAGAATAGTAGCCTTTGATAAAAAGCAGACCTATACAAGCAAAAACCAAATAATTTAGCAAACCTAAAAAGAGACCGCTTTTCACAAAGTCGGCCTGCGATTTAGTTTCCCCAGTTCCGTCCATTCTTGAAACTAAAATGTTAATACCTGTTCCTGTTCCAGTAGCCAGGGCAGTCATTAAAAGCTGAATAGGAAAAATAATAGAAAGAGCAGTTAATCCAGCGTCTGAATAACTGGAAAGTAAGACTTCAGAGCGGATCTTGGTGGATGGGCATCATTTCCGCAGTGGTTGTTGCAATTTTTGCAATTCTTAAGATCTGCAAGGTGGACGTGCCTGTGACAGCAGATGAGGTGATGAATGTTGCCATGCTCGTTCTGATGATTCCTGCAGCAATCGGAATCACGACCGATCCTACAACGAAAGGCGTGTCAGACAGCCAGCAGGCGCTTACATACGATACGCCGAAAGAGGATGAGGAAAAGGGCGGTCTGATGACCTATGATGAATTTGTAAAAGCCTATAACGGTAAAGCAACGGACTATGACGGTGCATACGGCGCGCAGTGCGTAGACCTTATCAAGCTGTATCTGAACAAGGTGTTCGGTATCAAGCCCGGCAGCTGGGGCAACGCCAAGTATTATTGGCTGA
>URED01000045.1 GCA_900546785.1 uncultured Oscillospiraceae bacterium
TTAAAGAGATCCAGCATTACATATTCAGCATTGCAGATCCGGAATGCCGGGAGATTGCCATGCGCCGCTGCTTTAAAGGCGAGACTTACGAACAGATTGGCGAGGTAATGTATATGCACAGGACTACCACACGCCGAAAGCTTCAAAAATATCTTGCACACAATGCACATTAATTCTGTGCTATTATTAAACTAAAGAAATAAAAAAACAGCTGCCGATAATCTGACGGTATCAATTTGGCTACCAATTAAAAAACTCTGATTATATCGGCGTATTTTTTCTTATAAAAATGTTCTAAGCAGCAGGCGATTTGCAGTCGCCTGCAAAATTTTAATTTTTTTTAATTTGGAAAGGAGGGCGGAGATGTTAAGAGGAAAACAAAAGCAGTGCCTTGAACTGATGCTTTCCGGCGAATTTACACAGAAACAGATAGCCGAAAAGATAGGCGTCACGGAGCAGACAATAACGAATTGGAAAAAGAAAGAAGAATTCTGCAAAGAGTACAATTCCGCCCTGAAAAGGAAAATCAACCTGCACGCAGCGGCAGCATTCAAAGCGGAAGCTGATTTGCTAAAGAGGGCAGATAGTGACGCGGTGAAACTGAATGCTGCAAAAGATATACTCGATCGTGCCGGATTCAAACCGCGAGATGAAGTATCGCTCATCCAAAGCGCCGATGAAAGCTTAAAAGAAATGACCGAATACCTTAACGGGCGGATCAAAAATGACAACCAAACAAAAACAAATACTTGACCTGCTTTATGACAATCCCGTTCTTATAGGCCATTGGGTGGGCTTTAAAGACCTTACTACTCTGCATAACGAGTGGTTGAGGTCTTTTCTTTATTCAAAAGACAGTCAGACGAAGCAGGCTCACAGAGGTTCGTACAAAACAACGGACGTTTCTTTATTTATGGCGCTGCACATCTTAGTAGCGCCGTACAAGAACGTGCTGTTTTTCCGTAAAACAGATAATGATGTTATCGAGGTCATTAAACAGGTTAAACAGATCTTTGCAACAGGCTGTGTGCGTGAAATTACACATGAGCTTTACGGTATAGATCTTGAAATCGTGAAAGATAACGCTTCTGAGATCGATACAAATCTTGCAACAGGCGTGCGCGGCGCGTCTCAAATCGTGGGAATGGGAACCACGGGAAGCGTGACGGGCAAACACGCTGACATTGTGGTTACAGATGATATTGTCAATTTAAAAGATCGCATAAGCCGTGCCGAGCGCGAGCGCATTAAGATCTTTTACCAAGAATTGCAAAACATTTGCAATCGCGGCGGTCGCTTTATCAACCTCGGCACACCCTGGCATAAGGACGATGCGTTCACGCTTATGCCGAATATCGAAAAGTACGATTGCTACTCAACCGGGCTTATAACGCCGGAAAAGCTTAAAGAACTGCGCAGCAGCATGAGCCCCAGTCTTTTTGCCGCCAACTATGAATTGAAACATATAGCAGATCAGAACGCTATGTTTACCGAACCTAAGTTTACGGATAAGGTTGAACTGCTATATGACGGTATTTCGCACATTGACGCTGCATACGGCGGCGAGGATTACACCGCATATACTGCGTTCAAGAAGCAGGCGGACGGAACGATCATCGGCTTTGGAAAGATCTGGCAAAAGCACGTGGATGACTGCTTAAACGAAATCGCAGCATATCAGAAAAACTATAGGCTCGGCACGATCCACTGTGAGCGCAATGCGGATAAAGGCTATCTTGCTAAGGAGCTTCGCTCAAACGGCTTGCCCTGCGATTCCTATGCAGAGAAAATGAATAAGTTTATCAAGATCTCAACGTATTTAAAGGCGAATTGGAACAGAATTTACTGGATCAACGATACAGATCCGGAATACCTTGCACAGATTCTTGATTACACGGAGCAGGCGGCACACGATGACGCGCCGGACAGTGCTGCAAGCTTAATAAGGAAGATATCCGGCACGAAAAGTAAAATCAATCTATACCCGGAGGGCATATGAACTATAACATTTTCAGAATGAATGCAGAGGAGCCGCTTACGGCTGAAAAGCTGCAAGAATTTATTAATAAAAACCGGCAGATCAGCACGGAGCGATATGACAAGCTGATAGGCGCATACCGTAACGATTATGAGATCTACCATATGCCAAAAAAGCCGGACAACAAGCCGGATAACAGGCTTTCTGTGAATTTTGCAAAATATATAACCGACACCTTCAACGGCTTCTTTGTGGGCGTGCCGATCAAAGTGCAGTGCGATGATGCGCGCGTGAACAGTTACATAAACGAGCTGAACGCTTACAATAATTTGGACGATCAAAATAGTGAACGCTCAAAAATCAGCTCTATCTACGGACGTGCCTACGAGATGTATTATGTGGATAGCAATAATAAGATCGGCATCACGTACCTTGCGCCGAATGAAGCGTTTATGATCTATGACGACAGTGTGCTGACGCGCCCGCTGTATTTCGTCCGTTATTACAACGATAGCGATGATGTGATGCACGGTTCCGTTTCCGACAGACAGAAAGTCATGTATTTTAAAAGCCAGGGCACATTGAAGTTCGTTGAAGACCGTGAAAACGCGGGAAAGGTACACGGCTTTAACGGCGTGCCAGCGGTTGAGACCATAGAGAACGAGGAACGCATAGGGCTTTACGAGGGCGCGCTTCCGATGATGAACGAATATAACAAAGCGCTTTCTGAAAAGGCAAACGATATAGATTATTTTGCAGACGCTTATATGAAGGTGCTCGGTCCGGATCTCAGCAAAGAGGAGCTATACGGCGTTCGGGATAACCGCGTTATTAATATACCCGCAACAGACGGCATAAACGGTGACGCAGAATTTATGGCAAAGCCGAATGCAGATACGTCACAGGAAAATATGTTAGATCGCCTTGAACGTCAGATCTTTGTTACATGCATGGTTGCAAATATCAATGATGAGAATTTTGACGCGGCGTCAGGACAGGCTATGCGGTTCCGCCTTTCGATCATGAGCAACAAGGCAAAAGAAAAGGAACGTAAATTTACCGCCGCTCTTTATGAACGATACAAGCTGATCTTCTCCAATCCGATAAGTAAAATGGCAAAGGACGATTGGATGAAGCTTAATTTTGTATTTACGCAGAATTACCCCGTCAACCTCACGGATGAGGCGGATATCGCTCAGAAATTAAAGGGCATCGTCAGCAATGAAACGCTGCTCGGTCAGCTTTCTTTTGTAGATGATGTCAAAGCAGAGCTGGAGCGGATGGAAAAGGAAACGGACGCGCTGGCTTATCAGACGGATTATGAAACGGCAAGGACAACGATAACCGATGAGTAGTTATTGGCAGAAAAGGCAGGCGCAGCTCAACAGCTCACTTGAAAAGGATGAGGCGGCGCTCAAAAGACGGCTGCTCGGTGCCTATGAAAGGGAAGCCGCAAAGCTTGATAAGGAAATAGCCGCTTATTACCAGAAATACGGCAGGGATAACGTCATAGAATATGCCCGGCTGTTTGAGCAGCTGGACGCTGAGGATATAAAGCTGCTCATTGAGCGTATGGACGATTTTGCAGAGAAATACCCGCAGTATGCCGATCTGATGCCGGTAAGGGAAAGCGTATACAGACTTAACCGGCTTGAGGGCTTAAAAGAAAGCGTATTGCTTCATCAGTACGAAATCGGCGCCATAACGAACGGGCAGCTGCAGGAACACTTGAGCGAGCTGTATTTTACAAACAGTAAAGCGGCGGCAAAAGCGGTCGGCCTTAAGGAAAACGAGAGCATCTTACGCAACTTCGTAAACACATCATGGACAGGCAGTAAAGACTATTCGGAGCGGATATGGCAAAACGCCGAAAAGCTTGCAGAGTATCTGAACAGCGATATATCGCAGGGCTTTGCCCGTGGTGACAGTTACGAACGGCTTTCGCAGCTGGTACGCAGCAGGTTTATCAATGTTTCAAAAAACGATGCCTACAGGCTCATATACACCGAGGGCACCTATGTGATGAACGAGGCGCAGGCTAAGGTGTTTGAAGAGGATTTTGAAGAATATGAGTATCTTACTGCCGGAGACGGCAAAGTCTGTTCTACTTGCAGTGCCCTCAGAGGGAAACGCTTTAAATTCAGCCAGAGAGAACCCGGATCGAACTTTCCGCCCATGCATCCGTGGTGCCGCTGCCATCATAACCCGGTTGTAGACGACTGGGATAAATGGATAGACGACTACGAAAAACGGCATGGGAATGCAGGAAACAGCTTGCAGGATATATTCAAAGATGATAAAATAAAGACAACGAGAATATCACAGCAGGTTCTTGACAATCTTCGATCGCCGGATTTGGATTCCTTAACGAAAGCCCAGAATATAACACTGCGGCAAGGTATGGAAAATCTGCTTAAAAGAGTAGACGGAAAGCCTGAGGGTACAGAATGCGCATACTATTACGACATGCATGCAAAGTTCCTTAAATGGGAAATGGGAGAACCCGGAGCTCAAAGTATCGGTGTATACAATCCGTTGATTGATTACATAGCAATGCACAATCACCCCAGCGGCGGAACTTTTTCTCCCGGGGATATAGGGTCATTCGTAAAGAATGATAATATGAAGGTTCTTATAGTCATTGGAAATAATGGTAATCAGTATATTATGCAAAAGGTCAGCTCTTTTAATCGTAGTGAGTTTAGCAAAGATTATGCTGATTATTTATATGAATTAAGAAATCAGAATCTTGACTTAGATGAGGCTTTAGATCTTGCAAGTGATTTCTTAGAAAAAGGAGCATCAAAGTATGGATACAAATTTAGAAAAATCATATTCTAAATTAAAAGATGTAAAGCCTTATGATAAAAATGAGGTTAGGCCCGATGAAATAAAAAGCTGGGCGGAATTTGACAGAGCCTTGGCTACATTTATAGTTGATTGTGTAGAATCTAACGAGGATAATGACAATGGTAAAAAATGATATAGAAGTAATCGAATACAAGATATTGGCTTATCTGTACGAAAGCCTGAGAGCCGGTCACACCACAGCGCTTGAAGAGGTAGCGTGGAAATGCCGGCTTTTTGATATCACCCGTGAATATTGGCTTGTAATTATGAAAGACCTTATCGATAACGGCTATGTCAGCGGCTTGAAATATGTTGAGGCAAAGGATATGGAATGCGTACTTGAAACAGGCACATTCGCTATCACAGGAGCAGGAAGACAATATCTCAGGGAAAACAGTACGATGAGCAAAGTCCGCGAAACACTTGGGGAAACATTTAAAATCGTTCTCGGTGGTTTGGTCGGTATGCTGTAATCAAAACAACAAGTTTAAGCACCATGCAAAGGCACGGTGCTTTTCTTATGCCTTTTTTGAGGTTTAGCAATGATAAAAGTAAAAATCGAACAGGGAAAAATAACAGCAAGCGGGCACGCAGGTTATGCGCCGAAAGGGCAGGATATTGTGTGCGCCGCTTTTTCTGTGCTTTCTCTAACGCTTGATACCGCCGTTAAAAAGCTTACCGATGATGATATTCGGATAAGCCTTGAAAGCGGCAGCATGGAGGCGCGGTGGCAGCAGATCAGCCCGCAGGGGCAGCTGCTTATAAATGCTTATATTGAGGGTGTTAAGGCGCTTGCTGAAAACTACCCTGAATATATAACGGTGCAGGCTCGGAACACGTAAAAAGCTGAGGAAAGAGCAGGCGTGGCACTCGTTAAAATCTACGGAATCTACAGTCAAGCATTGGGACTTAAAACTATGGAGGTATTATGAATCGTTACACACTTCAGTTATTCGCAGAAAGTATGTCGCAATTCGAAGCGGATAACAAGGAAAAACAATCCACGGAAGCAAAGGTTAAGGGCTCCCCTGACGGAACGCAGGAAAGTAATGAAGAAAAGGCGGGAGGAGCGCAGGGGAAGCTCTATACCGATGAAGATGTGGACAAGCTCATCAACCGCAAGTTTGCGGAATGGCAGGCAAAAAAGGATAAAGAAATCGATGAGGCAACAAAGCTTGCGGATATGAACGCTCAGCAGAGAGCAGAATATCAGCGCGATCAGCTTCAAAAGGAGCTGGACGAATATAAACGGCGCGAAACGCTTGCCGAAATGGGCAAAACGGCGCGCTCCATGCTGGCGGAGCAGGATATAGACGTTCCCGATGAGCTTGTTGCTTCACTCGTAACAGAGGACGCGGAAACGACCGCCGCAAACGTCAAGGCGTTTGCAAAAGCCTTTACAACTGCCGTGCAGAAAGCGGTTGAAGGGAAGATCGCGCATACCGAGCCCAAGGCGGGCGGCGCTGCAACCATGACCAAGGCGGAGATCCTTGGTATCAAAGATCCTATAGTAAGGCAAAAAGCCATTTCCGAAAATATAGGATTATTTAAAAATTAACGAAAGGAAATGAGAAAATGAAAAGATATGATCTTCAGTTCTTCGCAGCAGAAGAAAACCTGACTAAGGCGGCGGATATAGAACCGGCAATCTCAATTGATTTTGTCAGCCGTCTCAATTCAAACATCAAAGCGCTTCAGGAAGTGCTTGGCATCACCAATATGGTGCCGATGGCAAACGGCACGCAGATTAAAATCTATAAAATGACTGCCGAAAACACGCCGTCACAGGTGGGCGAGGGTGAACCGATCCCGCTTACAAAGATTACAAGGAAGCTTGCGAAAACGATAACGCTTACGCTCAAAAAGCACCGCAAGGCAGCTTCCGCAGAAGCAATCCAGCAGGACGGCTATGAGAACGCCGTAAACAAGACGGATAAGAAGCTGCTCGATCTCACGCAAAAGGAGATCAAAAACGATTTCTTCTCCCTCATTGAAACCGGCACGGGAACCGCTTCCGGCACAACGCTTCAGAACACGATGTCCAACGTATGGGCAAAGCTGGTCAAGGCGTTTGAGGACGAAGAGGCGGACGGCATCTATTTCATCAGCTCCGATGACGCAGCAGATTACCTTGGCAATGCCAGCATAACAACGCAGACGGCAATGGGCCTTACATACATTCAGAACTTTCTCGGTCTCGGTACGGTGATCGTTTCTCCGAGAGTGACTGCCGGCAAGGTTATCGGAACGGCAAAAGAAAACCTAAACGGTGCTTTTATTCCAATGACTTCGGGCGATCTGGCAAGAGCGTTCCAGCTCACGGCAGACGAGACCGGATTTGTCGGCATGAAGCATACGCCTAAAACAGACAATGCAACGGTTGAAACGCTTATGATGAATGGCGTTACATTCTATCCCGAACGTCTTGACGGTGTTATCGTTGGCACGATCACGCCGGCAGCTTCTCTAACCGAGCCCGAAGATACGGAATAAGCCAAGTTATGAAAGGAGGGCGGCTTTATGATAATTGATACGGTCAGAGCGCTAATTAAAGAGGAAGACGGCACGATCAGTGATGAGCGGATCTTGCATTGGATCAATACGGTTGAGAGCCGCCTCAAGCTTCGGCTTGGCACAAGCATTCTGCCCGATGCCTTTGAGCATATCGCCGTTGAAGCTTGTATAGAGCTGTTTCGCCGCTATTCCTATGAGGGAATCTCTTCTGAAAACGATGGCGGGCTTTCCGTTTCATTCGTTGAGGATATCCTCAATAAATATGCCGGCGAGATCAACGCATATAAGGCGCAGAACGGCACGGGGTTCGGAAAGGTGAAGTTTCTATGATCTGGAAATTTGTAAAGCTTTTCAAAAACGAACAAACGGGCACGGATGAGCTCGGCAATCCTGTATCCGAGCCGAAGCAGGTAAAAGAAATCCCCGCCCGCTTTACGCCGTTCGTCCTGAAGCAGCAGGATCTTGAGGGCAGGGAGATCACCGTGCGAACAAGGAATATATTACTGCGCTGTGCCTTTTCTGGCGTGCCGGATTTCAGTTTTTTGGAGTTTGACGGCAAAACATATGAAAATACGGAAATACAGGCTTTGGGGCGTTTTACCTTGATTATTTTGGAGGGCGCAAAATGAGCGATTATGTTTTAGGCTATAACGAGCTTATGAGGAAGCTGAAAGCGATGAACTCAATCCGTTTTGACGCCGTTGTTAAAAAGCAGGTAACGCAGATGTATCAGCGCGCCGCAAAGCACGGCGCAAGCGGCGGCGGAACGCCTTATGACACCGGTGAGCTTATGGAAAGCCGGTATCAGAAAAAAGATGAATTCGGCTACACAAAAGAATATGCGCCGCATGTGGAATACGGCCACCGCACAAGAGGCGGGGGCGGATTCGTGCCCGGCCAGTATTACCTGCGCAGCAATGTGCAGGCACAGCAGCCGATATTTAAAGAAGACCTTGAAAAAGAGATTGAGAGGGCAATGCATGCTTAAAAAGCTATCGTTTGTGGATCTGATCGCGGCGCTTATCGCTTTGCTCAAACAGAACACGGCTGCAAAAGTCTATGATTATGTGCCGCAGGACGCACCGTCGCCGCTGATCTATATTGAGGCAGCGGGCAAGCAGGCGAATGACACGAAAGCCATGTTCTGTGAGGTTTACAGCGTTAATATTCACGCCGTGGCAGAGCCATATGAAGGCAATACCGCCATTTACAAGTTAATCAATGAAATTGAAGAAGCCCTTACGGAGGATATTACACTTCCGGAGGGCTTTGATGTTATATATCAGCTTTCGGACGGCGTAGAAGCGATATATGAAGAAGAAACGAAAGAAAAACACGCCGTGTTGCCGGTGCGCTTTAAGGTGGCATACGGCTATAAAATCAAATAAAGGAGATTTGAAATGAAAAAGTTTAATTTACAGCTGTTCGCCGAGCCGTATGACGGCCTTGCGGCGCCGGTTGTGCAGGCGCTTGCAGGAAAGGATCTTATTCTTTCTGTTTGGGATTCCACAGGGACAACGCTCCTCGCCATAAAAGGGCAGCAGGGGCTTACCATCAACCGCTCATCGGATTCCATTGAGATCACCTCAAAGGATACAGAGGGCGATTGGAAAGATAAGATTGCCGGAATGAAAGAGTGGAGTATCGATACGGACGGATTATTTTACGCCAGCGATACTTCTCATACAACGCTTTCCACCTATTTTGATAACGGCGATCCGGTTTGCATTAAGGTTGTCAATAAAAAGCAAAAGAAAGGCATGTTTGCAGGCTTTTCAGTCATTACGGATTACTCTCTTGAGGCGCCGCATGATGACGCCGTAACTTTCAGTATGTCGCTTGAAGGAAAAGGCAAGCTTGTTGATTTGACGGCCGAACCGTTGGATACAGATACGATGCCGGAGGGTTATGCAACGGCTGAAACCTCTCAAAGCACGAATAGCAATGATCAATCTGGTACGGAGGGCTGATCATGTTTGAGTACGATGGAAAAAACTTTGAGTTAAAATTTAACATAAACCGAATAGAACTCATCGAAGAACAGACGCAAATGCCTACGCTGGTACAGATCCAGCGCACAGGCGGAATGTTTAAACTGCGCGACCTCAAGATCTTTTTCGCTTACGGGCTTAAGGAAGAGGGCGCGGATGTTTTCTATTCCATTAAAAAAGGGTTTGAGCTCTGTGAAAAGCTTATTGAGGAAAAAGGATATCCATATGTGTCTGCTTTGGTTCTTGAAAGCTTGCAGAGGGATTGCCCTTTTTTCTTCCAAGACGCCTGATAGATTTTGAATATTTAACATATAAGCAGCCGGATGATGATTATATAGAAGAAGCGAAGCCATACCAAAAGGATATGGACTTCGCTTTTTTTGCGGCAAATTTCGGATATTCAAAATCAGAATATGAACAGCTTACGCCGCGAGAGGTCAGATTCCTCTATAAAGCTTATGAGGATAAAATCGTCTCCGAAAGTTACAGGATCTATAACGCGGTTTATACGGCTTTTTATAACGCAAACAGATCAAAGCGCAAACGTGCTTTAAAGCTGTTCAAGAAAAAGCCCGAAAAAATCAGTAAGGCTACCGCACAGGAAAACATGAACGCCGTTTTGGAATCGCAAAAGAATGACGGCGATTGGGTACGCAGACTTTATGAGGCGAATGGATACGTTATTCCAACGGAGGTGAAAAGAAGTGGCAACGCTAAGCGTAAAAATAACAGGTGACGCAAGTGATTTTCAAAAAGCCGTGTCGGCGGCAGAGAAAACACTAAGCAACTTTGATAAAAAAGTCGGCAGCATAGGAAAAACTGTTTCGAATATCGGCAGTAAACTATCAAAGTACATAACAACGCCGGCAATGTCAGCCACTTCCGCGCTGGTCGGCGTAACACTTGTTAAAGGCTTTGACAGGCTTAAAGGAATCGATGAGGCAAGAGCAAAGCTAAAAGGTCTTGGCCACGATGCTGAAAGCATTGAGGAAATCATGAATTCTGCGCTCACCTCGGTTAAAGGAACGGCTTACGGTCTGGGCGAAGCGGCAACAACAGCCGCAAGCGCCGTAGCCGCAGGAATTAAGCCCGGCAAGGAATTGACAAGGTATCTTTCCTTAACGGCAGATGCCGCTGCCATAGCAGGCTCTTCTATGTCCGAAATGGGCTCCATTTTCAATAAGGTACAAACCTCTCAAGTCGCATATACAGAAGAACTTGAAATGCTTGCCGATCGAGGTGTACCCATCTATGCATGGATTGCTGAAGAAGCTGGAGTGGCGCAAGGCGCTGTAAAGGAACTTGCCAGCGATGGGCAGATATCCTCGGAGCTGTTTTTGAACGCCGTTGAAAAAAATATCGGCGGCGCCGCCAAGATTATGGGCGAATCGTCTTTCACAGCAGCGGTGGCAAATATCAATGCATCGCTGTCCCGTATCGGCGCTAACTTTCTTGATGCCGGCGA
Source organism: uncultured Oscillospiraceae bacterium (assembly GCA_900546785.1). Lineage (GTDB taxonomy): Bacteria > Bacillota > Clostridia > Oscillospirales > Acutalibacteraceae > Eubacterium_R > Eubacterium_R faecipullorum. Next base: position 10,799 of record URED01000045.1, read on the forward strand.
GCAGGGCGGAGGCTTTTTCTCTCAGGTTAAGCCACTTTTAGCAGAGTTGAATGATGATCTTGGCACACTGGAAGATAAAGCGGCGGATCTCGGCGTCAAATTCGGTCAGGCTTTTACACAGGTTGTTAATAAGGCGAGAGAGATAAAGGCAGAGTTTGAGGCGCTGCCGCCGGCTGTTCAAAAGGCAATCGGAGCCGGCGCTGTCTTTGCTGTCGGTCTGGGGCCGTCACTGCAAGTGGTTGGTCAGAGCATGGAAACGATCAGTACCGTCAGCGGCGGCGTGGGTAAAGCGTTTACGAGCATCAAGAGCACAGTAAGCGGCTTGCCGTCAACCTTTAAAACACTCGGTAAGGGTATAGGAAACGTTGTCGGAGATTTAAAAAATCTCGGCAGTGGGCTTTTACAGCCTTTTACCTCTCTTGCAAAAGCGCCGCTGTTTGAGCCGGTAACGAGCAAAATCACTTCATTCTTTTCCGGTTTAAAAAGTTTTCCAGGCAATTTGAAAAGTGCTATCATAACGCCAATATCGAATGGATTTAATACGCTTATAGGCAATATTGGTATGAAATTTCCGGCTCTTGCCGGAATAATAGGAGCTTTTGAAACAAACACAAAGGGAATGTTTGGGAAAATAGGCGGCAGCCTTTCTTCGTTACTTGGAAAAGTAGGGTCTTTTGCTTCCACATTCGGTCCAACTTTCGCAAAAGGAATGAGTATAGCGGCAGGTGTAAGCATCCTTGTGGCGGGGCTGGGCTTTTTAAGGCAAAATTTTGACACACAAATAAATGATCTTTTGGCGCAGGCAACGGAAAAAGGTCCGCAGCTTATAACGAATTTTTGTAATGGCATTGTCAGTGCAATTCCGAATCTTTTGACGCAGGGCACCACCCTGATCAGGCAGCTGCTCGAGACCATAACAGCGCTTTTACCGTCCTTTATTACAGGCGGTATGGAGATTATTTGTGCCCTTGTAAACGGGCTTGCGCTCAACTTGCCTCAGCTGATCCCCGCTGCTCTGGATATGATTATAACCCTCGTAACAGGTTTGCTTGATAATTTACCACAGCTCATTGATTCAGGTTTGCAGCTCCTTGTAGGAATCGTTGAGGGTATTGTAAATTCCTTGCCATTACTTGTGGCATCTATACCTGAAATCATCTCAAGCATCGTTATTACGATCGGGCAGAATTTACCGACTATCCTTCAAACAGGTATTGAGCTGCTGATTATGCTTATCAACGGTATTTTACAGGCAATACCGGATCTTATAGCTGCCCTGCCGGAGGTAATCAGCACAATTCAAGATGCGTTTGCCGATACCGATTGGCTTCAGATAGGCAAAGACCTGCTTAACAGCATCATTGATGGTATTAAATCCGTTCTGAGCAATCTCTGGAGTACGATCAAGGATATTGCAAACGGAATCGCAGAAATGCTTGGTTTTAACGTTTCCGGGAAAGCGGAAACTTCCGGAAGCTCTGTGCCGCATAACGCCGGAGGCACAAACAACTTTGAGGGCGGTTTAACCTATGTCAATGAAGGCGGCAGAGGCGAGTTAATCAGCTTACCGAGCGGCGCTCAGATCATACCACACGATATTTCGGTTGAATACGCCAAAGAGGTAGCAAGATCGAATTCGGTAAACGGCTCTCTTGATCTAAGCGACCTCGGCGATTACATCGTTGCCGCTGTTGTTGACACGTCAAGGATGTATGCGAAGGAAATCGGCAAAGGCATATCCAAGATGCGCATGACGGTCAATAACCGAGAGGCAGGCAGATTTATATCAGGTCTCGGATTTTCAAGGGGGTAAGGATTAACAATGAAATTCAGATATGTCAACAGTCGGGGAGAAATCCTTGACTTTTCGGAGTTTCCTTACCTTTTCCAGAGCGGGGATCTGGTCAAGTACGCTTGGAGTTATGATTCCGCGAACAACCGCATAACGAACGTGCGCCGTGAAGCGGGAGAAAAGCCCTTTAAAGTGGGTCTGATTCCCGATTGGTCTTTGCCTTACGCGGAAAAAAGAGCGGCGTTAAAGGAAGCGGCAAACAGGCTTTACAATGTTATAGAATATGACGTTGTGAATAAAACAGACGGCAGGATAGAAACCGATACAGGCTCCTACCTGCCGTGCCGCATCTTTGCTTCGGAAAAAAGCGATTGGGAGAACCCCACGCCCTATATGTTCAATGACCTAACAGCCGTCAGTGGTAAAAACGCATGGATTACAGAGCAGGATTTTTCTTTTTATAAATCAGCATCGTTCAAAGACGCAGCCGAAAGCTTCCTTGATTACGCATATGATTATGCCTATGATTATACCTCGCAGCAGATAGGCCAGGCTTTACTGAATATTGACCATATAGATACGTCTGATTTTAAAATGACCATATTCGGCCCGTGCAGCTCGCCCCGCATTTTAATAGCGGGGCATCCGTATCAGGTGTTTACTTCGCTTTCACAGGGAGATTATTTAATCGTTGATTCCCGTGACCATACCGTTATAAAACATCTTTCAAACGGAACGCAGCAGGACATGTATGATCTTCGCGGCAAAACAAACACCGTGTTTGAAAAGATCCCGCCGGGCAGTAATGCGGTCAGCTGGGACGGCTCATTCGGATTTGATTTAACTGTTTTTCTTGAAAGGAGCGAGCCGCTATGGAGCTAATCCTTGCAAACGCAGACGGTAATGATATCAAGGCGCTTGAATATTCAATGTGCGATTTTGACCTTGGCGGTGAAAATGATTTTGAAATTGAAATACCTGTTGAACAGTGGCAGCCGGAGATCGATTTCGGCTGCCTTGTTTATGAACCGTTGTCCGAATGCGGCGGCGTTATCTCCGCTATAGAAACAAGCACGGCGGAGAATGTCATCAGATTAAAGGGCTATACATGGCGCGGCTATCTGAGCAAACGTATTATTGTTCCGCCTGCTAATTCGGATTACAAAAAAGTAAGCGGCGAGTTAAACGAGTGTATAGGTCAGATCATCAATTCCATGTTTGACGGGCTGATCGTATCGAGTAATGAAAATACAGGCGTTGAGCTGAACGCTTTTCAGTTTGACCGATATGTTACGGTTTTGGACGGCTTAACAAAAATGCTCAAATCCGTGAATTATAAGCTGAAATTCAGCTATATTCAAGGCGAAGCGGGCGCAGCAGGCTATACAGAGGTTTCGGCATGCCCTATAGAAGATTATTCCGAGCGCATTGAGCTCTCTCAGGACAGCAGATTGAACTTCACGATAGATTCAAACAAGGGCAGCGTCAATCATTTGATATGCCTTGGCGCCGGGGAACTTAAAGAGCGTGAGGTGCTGAATCTTTATCTCGATAGCCAGGGGAATATAGGCACTGTGCAGTCGTTTACGGGAATCAATGAAATTGCTCAAACGTATGAGAACGCCAACACGGAAGACCTAAGAGCAGACGGTGAAAAGAAATTTCAAGAGCTGCTGCAAGGGACCTCCCTTTCCATGGACGTTGAAAGCTTAGGCATTGATGTTGAGATCGGCGATATGATCGGCGGGCGAGATTACATAACAGGCGTATCGGTCAAAAAAGCGCTGAAAAGCAAAATCATAACCTATGAGGACGGAGTAAAATCCGTTCAATATAATCTGGAGGAATAATATGCAAATAGTAACAGGACGAACGGGTGAGGCGCATGTCACGAGCATTCAGGACA
>URED01000046.1 GCA_900546785.1 uncultured Oscillospiraceae bacterium
TGATCTCCTCCTCAAGCAGGGAGATCTTTTTTTCTGCGCCGAAGCAGCGGCTTTGATAGAATTCAAGCTCTTTCTGCTTGCTTTCCGACAGCTTGCGGTACCGTTCTACCTTTTCGCTTTCATCTGTTTCAAGCGCCTTTTCAAGCGCGCTTTTTATAACGATGCGCATGATCAGATAGTTTAAGCCGGTAAAAATGATGCTCAAAATTATGTAGATCCCCAGCTGCGTCACCTCAGCACCCCCTTGTTTAACATTTCGTTGTAAAGCGCGGATATTTCCGCCTGCTCCTGTTTTGCCAGCTCCCGGCGGGTTTCTCTTGCTCTTTGGCGGAGCTTTTTGTAAATCACTCTGCCGATGAATCCAGCCGGTATGCCGGCGAACGCAACCGCGCCAAGCATTCCTAAAGCCTCTATCATTTCCTCAACCGTCCTTTCCTGTTCATGCCGGTTTTATAGAGCTCGTCCCGCTCCTGTTCAAAGGTTTTAAAGAACGGGCAGATCTCTTTTTACAAACAAGCTCTGTAAGCGCTATGCAGCTGTACTTTTCTCTTTCGCCTTTTCTGAGCTTGAGAAAGGCACAATCCGTTCTGATATGCGGTTCTGCGGATTCAAGCAGCTTTGCTATGGCATTTCTGATTTTAAGGACTTGTTTCTCACTGACGTTTGTGCTGCGCAAGATCTTGTATAGATATATGTCTGTAATGCCCATCTCCACAGCCACCTGCTTCACCTTAAAGCCTGCTGCCCGGATCTCTTCTTTAATCTGTGTCCCGTTCATCTTCCAGATCAATCCTTATCGCGTTATCGAGCGCGTCCTTCCTGCATTCAATCTTTGCACGAATGAACATCAAAAGCGTTTCAGGCTTCACTTTTATTTTGATTGCAATATCATTTATCAACACAGCTATCGCAGTGGTAATTCGCTCGAAACCACCTCTGACTTCGACTCTATATGCGCCATTGTCATGAACGTCTTCTATACTTAGTTTCATTTATAAACCTCCTTGATTATCTTTTATCTTCATCAAAAATTTTTTTAGCTATAAACTGTCCGGTAAGATAACTGCATAAAGCTATCGGGTCTGTGCCGATTTCGATTGCTGCTGCTTTTATAAATTTTGCCGCTGCGGTTTTTATAAACTCTTCATCAGCATGGGCGGATATGTAAAAAGTCTTGTCATCGAATTGCTGAAATTTAAGCGCCTTACTCATAGTTGCTTTCCTTTCTTCATTTCTTCATAATCTATTCGTTGCTTGCAGTATTCCGCCAGGGCAAAAACATTTACAACCGGCTTGTTTCCGATATTGATAGACGGAAAGCCGGGGGAACGCATCAGATCCTTTGCCCGCCGCTCGCAGCACCGAAGCGCCTTTGCAACCTGCTCCGAATCAACAAAAAGCTTGTCGATCTCAATGGAATTGATCTCTTCGGCGAGCTTTTTTAAAGCTTTCAGGCGTTCCAGCTCGTCATCATATTCTTTAATTGGTATCATTTAATTCACCTCCTATTCTTTCAACAGAAAAAACGTAGTCTGCATTATATTCATTGAGAACGGTCATTATTTTTCTAAATTCCGTATAGGTGAAATCGGTGATTCCATTAATTTTGTTATTAACTGATTTTTCGGAGACACCTAAAATAACGCTCAACTGTTTTTTCGTAATGCCTTTAGAAATAAGAATTGCTTCTAAATTTCTGTACATAAGTTTCGCTCCTTTCTACCCGTAGGGGTAACTTTGACTTAATTATATACCCCTAACCGTAATTTGTCAACAAAAAAATTACGGTTAGGGGTAAAAAATTTCTTGATATTGTAAAAATTATATGATATTATTGATTTATAACGAGGTGGATTTTATGAATTTTTTAGAAAAGTTAGATAAACTAATGGAGCAAAAAGACTTGAATAAACATAGCTTATCGGAATATTGCGGCATACCATATACAACGATTGACGGTTGGTATAAAAAAGGTTATGACAATATACGTATTACTACTTTAAAAAAGCTTTCTGATTTTTTTGGTACTTCATTAGACTTTTGGGCATTCGATGAAAATGAACGAGACACGCTCTCAATAAAAAAGCAAGAGTTTATTGCTTCAATTTCAAAACTTGATGATGATCAGCTGGAGCTTCTATATGATATTGTTGATTCAATAGTAAAGAACTCTCAGCCAAAAGATGATTAAATTCTTCATTATCCATTTTAGAAATTTCTACAATCATTTTTTTATACTTATTAAATTCCATCAATAACACACCTTTTAAAAAATAGAACATACGTTCTATTAAATGATATAGCCGATAATGAAAATTATCAAGACTTTTTGCTTTTTGTAATAATTTGTAAATTTTTCCCATTTCTAATTTTTACAATACTATTTTTACAACAAGTATTCAAGCGGTAAATTTTTCCATTTTACTGAATTTTCAGCTTTTTAAGCTTGTTTTTTCACTGCTTTTTTTAACATTTATGTGTTTTTTATGTTGTAATGTGTTCTAAATTGTATTATTATGTTTTTACAAATACTTTTTTTGTAATATTGAAAAGGAGTTTATTTATGGGATTCAGGTTCAGAAAGTCAATTAAGATCGCGCCGGGTGTTAAACTCAACTTAAATAAGAAAAGCGCCGGCGTAACGTTCGGCGGCAAAGGATTTCATTATACAGTCAATTCAAACGGAAAAACAACAAAGAGCGTCGGTGTGCCCGGAACAGGGCTGTATTATTCCACTACCTCCGGAGGCGGTTCCGGCAGCAGCTCCGGCGGCGGGAACAACGGAGGCAGCGGCGGCAATCATTACGGCAACAACTATAACGCGCCGCAGGGGCCTATGTACCAGCCGCCGCAAAAGAACTATACATTGATAACGATTCTGTTGCTGATATTTTTCTTTCCCGTTGGTTTGTATTTCATGTGGGCTAAAACGAAGTGGAATAAAGTTGTTAAAATCATCATATCGGTATTTTTCGGACTTTTAGTTTTGGCATCACTGATCGAAAATGCTGCTACTTCCGATCTTCCGGCTTCAAGTGCGGGAATCCAAAGCATAGAGATTGAGGAAAGTGAAGTCCGAATGGATCTGGAAGACATCAATAATATGTTCAGCACGATCAATGTTGATTATAAGCAGAATAATTCAAGCGATATTTTAGAGGGCGATTTTGTATTTGTCTTTGCAGACGAGGGAATTGCCAGCGCTGAGGTTCAATTCTTGTTTGACAGTTCATTCTCGGCAGAGCTGAGGGCAGAGGGTCCTGGCACTACCACCATGCACATTGAAACGATTGACGGTGTTATAAAATCAAACGAGATCACGGTTGAAGTTATCGGCGAACGCGCTACGCTTGTTGATATTGAGGATGAAACAGAGACGACCGAAACAACCACGGAAACGACTACAGAAACGACTACAGCGGAAACGACCACAAGGGAAACAACTACAGAAGAGGAAACAACAAAAGATACCAGCCGCACGGTATATATCACTCCGACGGGTGAAAAATACCATTACAGCAGATCCTGCGCCGGTAAAAACGCAATAGAAACAACCCTTAATGAAGTTAAGGACCGTTATGATCCGTGCAAGAAATGCGCTCAGTAAATAGGCAAATATAAAAAATAAGCCCTGCTGCGGCAGGGCTGTTTTTGAAGGTGATTAAATTGAAAAGCAAATCAAGGTATAACGGCGAGGGATCTTTCTATTTTGACAAAGCCAAAGAGCGTTATTACGGCGTTGTAACCGTAGGCTACACAGCGGATAATAAACCGATCCGTAAAAAGGTAAGCGATAAGGATTTTAATGCAGCTCGCAAAAAATTCAAAGAATTAAAGGCGCAGATCGAGGCGGGTACATATGTTGATAAAGACGATAGCCTGCTGCAAGATGTTATATCTTCTTTAATTGAAAAGAACAAGCTGCTCAATCTGATTGGGCAGACGACCTATAACCGTGATCTCGGCACGCTGAAGCATATACAGCGTGATCCGATCGGCAAGATGCCGATTCAGTCTATAACGGACAGAGACGTACTTATCTTTTTAAATAAAAAACTTGACCTTTCTGATTCCTATCTTAGAAAGATCTGGCGGCAGTTGAATATGGCGTTCAACCATGCGGTAGCGGAGAATATCATAAACAGAAATCCGATGGCGCAGCTCCGGCGCCCAAAATCCAAAACACCCACTAAAAAGATCTATGCCTTAACCTTGCAGGAACAGAAAAAGCTTGTTGAAACACTTTCCGGTGCAGAGCGCTATAACAAATTCAGCCCCGTTCTGCGGCTGATGCTTTTAACCGGTATGCGACCGGGTGAGGCGCTTGCGCTGGATAAGGACAAGGATTTGAACTTTAATTTCAAGCGGATCACTGTCCGCCGAACGATTACCAGAGACGCAGCAGATCGGTATGTGATAGGGGAGAGCACCAAAACAGAAAACGGTACCCGCACAATCGTCATGACGGATACCTGCTGCGACCTGCTTCATGAGATCCTTGCAAGCTGGGAGCCGAATCCAGACAATCTGCTTTTTTATGATAATGAACACGGCAATCTAATCAATCCGTGCCAGCTTAATAACGCTTTCAAGAGAATCGTAATAAAGTACGGCATTATTCCTTCGCACAAGGAATTTCAAAGACTTTCCACCTTTTCAAAAGCGCCGGCTTATCGAAAGTATTCTTTTTATGAAAAGCAGGGCGATGAGTATAAACACCTTGGTAAGGATGCACCGCAAGCGTGGGAAAGAAATTATAAAAGTTTTTTCCGGCTCGTGACGGTTCTCGATAAACCCGTAAGCCCTCATATGCTGCGGCATACATTCGCAACGCGCTGCATAGAAAGCGGAATGCCTGTTAAAGTGCTCTCCAAAATCCTCGGCCATGCCGACATTGAAACGACCTTGAATACGTATTGCGACGTTTTTGAGAATTACGAGAATGATGCCATGCTGCAGGCGGAGAGCTATATGCAAAATATGTCTTTAACGGGCTGATTTACGTCATTGCTCCCCGCATTGCTCCCCGGTTTGATTTCAAATTTTAAAAATCCCTGATTTTAAGCCGTTTTTCAAGTGAATATGCTTTATTCTCATGTGGTCACTCCGACCAAAAATAAGGAATCTCTTGCCGAGATTCCTTCTTTTTTTATAATTAAACAGGATTTGAACCTGCGAGCGAGTTTCCGAGAGGCAAGCCCAAAAGGGCGCAGGCGATCGGGAGGAGCCTCCGGTGGAGGCTCCGATAATGAGCAGGAAAGGCAGACCTGTCACTCCGACCGCGTCGTCGCGGACTTTGTATCGTTCGCGATGACTTTTGATTATTATATGAAGTCATCTCTCGCTTACGCCGTCGCTCCTCCTTTCCGCAAAAAGCTACGCACCGCCACTTGTTCAAATACAAATACTCTCGGCATTTTGCCGGTTTCATCCGCTTTTTGCGGCATCATATAAAAGGATTTGAACCTGCGAACACAAAACAAAGCTCCGCTCAGACAAAACCGTTTGAGCGGAGCTTTCCGTTTTATTTTGGAAAAGATTTATATAATTAATTATACTTCGGTGTGGCGTATCCTATAATGCCATAGCTGCTTACGGAATACGTCTGCCTTTTTACTACGTCTCTTGAATTGCCTTCTATGGTGTAGACCTTGCCGTTTTCGCACCTTTCAACGATTCCGATATGGTGGGCATAGCTGTAGCCCCAGTTGAAGAAAATCAGATCGCCGGGCTTCGGCGTGTAGCTGCCCCTCTTTTTGAAGAGACCCCTATCCTGATACCATTCAAGGGTATCCTGCGGCTGCTGGTAAAGCGGCACTGCGCCGGATTTATAATAACCGCATTCATTTGCGCACCATGTTACAAAAATATTGCACCATGCCACTCTGCTGCTGTAGCCCGCCCAGGACCAGTATTTTTTGCCTCCTGAATATCCGAGCTGGCTTTCGGCAACGTCAACGATTTCATTGCGCAGCGTTTGGGCGGAAGCGGTACTGCTCCAGTTGGAGTAATAATTCACACCGTCTATCGTTTTATATGTTCTAACCCTTACGTAATACTTTGTGCTGTCGCTCAGGCCGGTGATGCTTGCGGAATTTTTAGTAGCGGGCGATACAGTCACCGTTTTTACGCTTCTGAAATCGGAATACGCGCTGCACTGAACCTGATAACCGTTTGTTTGATCGGTCATCGTGCTCCAGGAGGCATTGACGATCCTTCTGCCGCCGGAGGCCTTTACGGAAGAATCGCTGACGCCTTTCGGGCCGATGGTAAAGCTCAGCGTTTTGCTGCCTCTGTAGTTGCCGATAAGCGTTACGGTTACGGAATAAGTGCCTATTTCTATTCTTTCACCGTTATATTTTACGGTGTAATCCTCGTTTAATTTAAGCGTGTTGCCTTTGCTGTCTTTTACGGTAAGACCTGGGCCAAGAGGACTGCCGGTGTATTCATAATTTGTATAGTTGAGTTTAACGCTAAAGACATTTTCCGTTATGGTGAAGTTTTTTTCAATTGTTCCATAATAACTGCCCTTGAGCGTGATCTTTACGGAATAAGTACCCGGTTCGATCCTGCCGCTGCTGTACTGATAAGTATAATCCTTATTTTTGGTAAGTACTTTGCCGCTGCTGTCCGTAACGGTAAATCCGGGGCCGAGCGGCTTTCCGGCATATACATAGCTTGTTCTGTTGAGCTTAACATTTACTTTGCTGTCCGTTATGGTGTACTCTTTTGTGATCGGTTCATAATAGCGGTAATCGCCGGCAAAAGTGATCGTTACGGAATACGTTCCGGGCAGTATTCTTGTGCCGTTATATTTTAAGGTGTAATCCTTGTTGCGTACCAGCGTATTGCCACGGCTGTCCGTAACGGTGAGTCCGGGCCCGAGCGGCTTGCCCGCATATTCATAGCTGGTTCTGTTGAGTTTAACGTTGATCTTGTTTTCCGTGATCTCAAAGTATTTTACAATCTTGCCGTAGTAGTTGCCTTTGAGGGTAATGGTAACATAATACGTGCCCGGCTCGATCCTGCCGGCGCTGTATTGGTAAGTGTAATCCACATTTTTGATGAGCACCCTGCCGTTGCTGTCCGTAACGGTGAAGCCCGGCCCAAGCGGTATTCCGGCATATACATAGCTGGTTCTGTTGAGTTTAACATTTACTTTGCTGTCCGTAATCTCAAAGTATTTTACGATCTTGCCGTAGTAATCGCCTTTGAGGGTGATGGTGACGTAATAGGTACCCGGCTTGATTCTGCCGCTGCTGTACTGATAGGTGTAGTCAACATTTTTTTGCAAAACCTTACCGTTGCTGTCCGTAACGGTAAAGCCGGGGCCGAGCGGCTTGCCGGCGTACTCATAGCTTGTATAGTTGAGTTTAACATTTACCTTGCTGTCGGTAATGTCAAACTCCTTTGTAACAGATTCCGTTCCCTCATATTCGCCTATGAATGATACGGTTACCGAATATGTACCGGGCTGGATCCTTTCACCGTTGTACTTGACGGTATAATCCTCGTTGTAGGTAAGGAGATCTGCGTTTTCATCATATACCTTAACGCCGGGGCCGAGGGGAGAGCCTGTATATTCATAGCTTGTGTAATTCAGTTTTACATCCGGTGCTATGGTTTTTGCACTTGCTTGCATTCCGGTAAAAGTCATAATCACGGAAAGCGCCGCAATAGCGCAAAGCAATGAAATGATCTTTCTTTTCATTTTACCACTCCCTTGTAGAATATAATAAAATACTTTATTATTATAGTACAAACCTATTTCAAAATCAACTTATTATGTCTTATGTCAGGAAAAATGTTCCGAAAACAAAAAATATTGTGCTGCTAATGCTGTCTGCAAGCGTGATTGACAATATTGTGATAATTGACATAAAACGGTTTAAGTATTATAATTTATACGGAGAATGCTATAGCAGATGGAGTCACACCCGATATGCTGTAAATTCGCCTGTGCGGCAGCTTTTCACTTTTTCGCCGCTGGTGGGTGTCGGTTATAGTTAAACATGAAATCATGCGAGGAAGAAAAGGAAGATCATTATGGCAAAGGTTTCGATTATCGTTCCTGTATACAATGCTCAAAAATATTTAAGCCAGTGTTTGGACAGCCTTTTGAACCAAACGCTTAAAGAAACGGAGATCATCTGCGTGGATGACGGCTCTGCGGACGATTCTGTTGATATCATAAATCAGTATTCTTCGAAGGACAGGCGGGTCAAGCTTATTCGCCAAAAGAATTCCTATGCCGGCGTTGCAAGAAACAACGGTCTTAAGCAGGCTGCCGGAGAATATGTTGTTTTTGTTGATGCGGATGATTTTTTTGAAAGAGATATGCTTCGCTCCATGTATGCGCAGGCCAAGAAAGACAATGCGGAGATATGTCTTTGCTCCGGCAGGATCTTTAATGAGGCAACCGGTGAATACAAAGCGGCAAACCATTATCTTAACGTAAATTATCTGCCGCAGGAAACGCCGTTTTCCGCGAAGGATGTTTCAAAAAGGGTGTTTAATTTCGTTTCGCCCGGCCCGTGGACAAAACTGTTCAAAAGGGATTATGTTATAAAAAATGGCTTTCAGTTCCAGGCTACCAAAAAAACGAACGATCTTTTCTTTGTATACTGCGCGCTTGCCTGCGCACACTCCATCACATATGTAAATGAGCAGTTTGTAAATTACAGAACAGGGAACGTTCAGAGTCTGCAGGGAAAAACAAAAGAACTGAACACAGATTTTTACACGGCGCTTTTTGCACTAAAAAAAGAACTGCAAAGCAGGGGCGTGTTCGCCGAATTTGAACAGAGCTTTGTAAACAGAGCGCTGAGTACCGGCCTTTACGCGCTTGATAGGGCGGATACAAAAGAAAACTATATTGTTTTGGCAGATAAGCTGCGCGAATCATATTTTTACAGGCTCGGCGTGCTTGGTCATTCACGCGGGTATTTTTATAATAAAAATGATTTTGATAAATTACTGGATCTGATGCAAAAAAGTTCTGAAGAACTGTGGAATCAAAAGAATGACGAGGAAAAGGAGAAAAAAAAGCCAAAACCCGGATTTGATTTCGGCAAATGGCAGCCCCCGGCAGAGATCTGCGCAGACGGCAATATAAAAGTTTCCGTTATAATACCGGTCTACAACGTAGAAACGTATTTGGAAGAATGCGTGGATTCCGTTACAAATAATTCGCTAAAGGATATAGAGATCATTTGTGTTGACGACGGCTCTACGGACGGTTCTTTGCAGATTCTTAAAAAGCTTGCGGAAAAAGACAACAGAATAAAGATCATATCAAAAGAAAACGGCGGCCTTTCCTCCGCAAGAAATGCCGGGTTGAAAGCTGCCGCAGGCGAATATGTTCTGTTCCTTGACAGCGATGATTACATTGAGCCCAGAGCGCTTGAATATCTTTACAGTGAAGCCAAGGCAGCTGATCTGGATCAGCTGTTTTTCAGTGCAAGGCCGTTTTATGAAAATGCCGACTCTGTGGATATCCATGTTGACTATACAAGAAAGGCGAAATACAACGGCGTTATGACCGGCAGGGAAATGTTTGTTATCATGAGCGAAAATGCGGATTTCAAACCGTCCGCCTGCCTTCAGATGAACAAAAGGGCATTCCTTGCCAAAAACGGTATTACGTTTATAGAAGGTATCATTCACGAGGATAATCCGTTCACTGTATTGTGCCTGTTTTTCTCTGAACGTGTGCGCTATGATGATATTGACCTTTATAACAGGCGCTTGCGGGAAAATTCAATCATGACAGGTTCTGCGGGCATAAAAAGTTCTTACAATTATTATCTTGTAATAAAAAATATTGAGCGTATCGCGCAGGAAAACCGTTTTGCCGAAGATGCTGCCTTTTATGCGGCGCTTAAGGCGCAGCTGAAAAGGATATCTGCTTCAAGCGCCGATTCTCTGCTGCATGCAACGCAGGAAGAGATTGTTGCCTTTATGGCGGGCCTTGATGAAGCAACGGCGATAGATTATTACTGTATGATACAAGTGGTTTCGGAACTGAGAGAATCGAACAGGGTTCTAAGCCGCATTGCAAGGCACTCTAAAGAAAAAGAACTCATGAATGGATATAAGGAAAAATGCCGCGAGGCGGAGCTTAAGGCAGGAACTGCCGGCGGCTTGGGAAAGAACTTCCTTGGCAGGGTGAAGCGGCTCGTTAAAAGAATCGTTAAATAACGGGATATATATCGGCATATATGCGTATAAAGAACGCCCCCTTGGTGCAAAATGATATGCACCAAGGGGGCATTTTTATGAAACCGGCAGATCAGAATCGTTTAATCTGCGGCAGAAATAAGCTTTTTCCTTATTTTTTGCAGGCGCGTGCGCGCGGCGGAGGCGCTTATCCCAAACGCTTTGCCGATCTCTGCGCTCGTACAGCCCTGCACGCGCATGAGCAGCAGCTCCTGCTCCTTTATGCTCAAAGCATGAATGGAAAGCCTTGTTTCCAGCGCCTCAAACTGCCCGTCAGGGGCAGGGATCTCAACAAAATCATACAGCGGCAATGTTTCAAGCAGGCGCGCGGTGCTTCTGTACCTGTCCGCGCGCACGTTTTTAGCGATCCGGTATACAAGCGCGCCGCCGTTTCTTACGCCGTGTGCGCGCGGCAGCCATGCCCAAAGCTGCAGAAAGCTCTGCTGGGTCAGATCTTCCGAATCCTCAACGGAAAAATCCTGCCTGAAAAAGCGAAATATTTTTTTGTAATATTTCTCATAGATCTCGCCGAACAGCGCGGCGATATTCTCCTCTTTCATAGTTTAAAGAAACGTTTTATATCTGCTGGCGGCAGACATGGTCTGCATGATCCCCAGCGTGCGCCTGCTGCATTTTATGGTTTGACCGGCGGCAAAAAACAGCTTTCTGCCTTTCAGCAGGGCGGGCGTTATATCCAGCTCAAACGTTAAAGCGTTTTTGCATAAAACGACTGTGCCGTCCGCCAGGTTTTCTACAAAATCCTTGTCTACAGATGCTTTATCGGCAAGTATTTTTACATTTTTTATCTCAAAGTCCACGGCGCAGGTCCTGCCGTTGCATGCCATAAGCTCAGCGGGGTAGCCTTTTTCGTAAACCACCGTGCCGTTCACTTTGATTTTTATGGCTTTTTCTTTGGAATGGAGCAGCGCCACAATATCGTTTACGGTGTAGAACGTATCTTCGCTGCATTTTGCGCAGTCCAGCTCTGCGGCGCCGTTTATGGAACAAAACTGAACGTCCTTATCCGTAAAGATCTCATCCGCCACATTTTTGATCGGTATGCTGCCGTACGCCTCCATCAGTGCCTCGTCCGGCTTTTCGGGCAGGATCACCGTTGCCGCGTTGAGCATTTTAATGTTTTTGAGCGCGGCGGGCGAATAGTGCCTGAGGTCAAGCAGGGGGGTATTGAACATGTTTTTATACCTGTCCGCATCCTGCGCTTTTGCGTTCTTTTTTCTGAATAATGACATTTTCCTCCGTCCTTTCAATAACATTTGGAGAGCTCTCACTTATTATGACGGCAAAGACCGCAGATCTGTCTGCCCGAAACGAATTGTTTTTTAGCTTTGTGCTTATACCCGCCGCCAGAGCGGGTCGTTTTATCGGTATATCAGGTGTATTTCAGCATGATTTCAGCGGCACTTTTCAGGTCTTGGCATTTTGCGAACAGCAATGCATGAGTTTCTGTATCGCCCTGCCAAAGGTCAGGGATCATGATCACTTTCATGCCTGCGGAATGTGCCGACAGAATGCCGTTTTTTGAATCCTCCAACGCAAAGCAGTCCGCAGGTGAAACGGCAAGGGCGCCGGCAGCGGCAAGGTAAATATCCGGGGCAGGCTTTGAATTTTGTATCCTATCGCCGCAGACGATCGCGTCAAAATAAGTTTCTATTTTTGCGGCTTTGAGGTTTCTGTATACGCCGTTGCTGCCTGTTGACGACGCAAGCGCGATCTTAAAACCGCCGGATCTCAGTCTTTTCAGTGTTTCTTCAAGATACGGCTTTTGGGGTATGCCGTGCTTTTCAAAATGCGCATAGGTGTATTCGCGGCACAGAGAACGGAATTTTTGTATCTCAAAATCCGCGCCGTAATATTTTCGGAGCACCTCGTTCACTGCCGCCTCGTTCATACCCAGCGTTTTGTACGCAAGCCTGCTTGCAGGTTTGATATTCAATTTTTTGCATGCGTAGTCCCAAGCGGAAAAACCAAGGCTTTCCGTGTCAAACAGCACGCCGTCCATATCAAAAATAACCGCTTTCATAAGAACACCACAATCCCTTGCATCAATTGGATTCTATTATCCTGCCGCCCGAACGCGCGGCGCGCCGGAATCTGTTATCAAAAACACCCGCCGGAGTCAAAAGACTTTTGGCGGGTGCGGTTTTATACAGTCAACGGCGGTTTTATTCTTCCCTTGCCGCGCCTGCAAAGAGAAGGGCGGAGCCTGCAGTTTTCTTTCTGAGCACGGCAAATACGGCAATAAGGGCAACGTAAATTGCGATCCAGCAGATATAGGATTTGCTCAGGTGCATGCCGGCATTGAGGATGATAAGCGTGGAGCTGAGTTTCCTTGCCGCACCCAGAACAAAGCCTATTGTTGAAAAATCACAGATCAGCGCGGCATTCTTTCCTCTGTAAACCAAACAGAATATGCCGAGTACGCAGGCGGCGGCAATGTAAAAGCCGGCGTCAAGCGCGTAGGGCAGCATCATGCTGCCTGTTTTTATGTAAGCGTACTGCTCAAGCGGGTTGGATATGCTTGTTACAAAAGGAATTACGATGAGCAGCGCGGCAACCGGCAGCGCGCGGATATGGTTTTCCTTTTTGTTTTGCGAAAGATATATTTTATATACTGCATACAAAAACAGCACAAGCGCCATCTTGCGCACGATGTAATAAACGCAGGCGGCGTCCAGATTATATGCGGAAAGCATGTCAATGTTGGGCGGCAGCAGCTTGAACGCGAAAATGCCCGCTATCATGCCGAAATACGGTTCTTTTGTCTTGATCAGGATCAAAAACACCGCCGCAACGGCAAGCGTAAACACAAATGCCTGAATGAGCGCGGAAGTCTCGCCCCACGGCGTGAGCCTTTTAAATGCTTTTTCGCCTGCGTAGCAGAGAACGACGATTGCAAGCGAAAGCAGCGAAAGAAGCTGATTTTTATTGAATTTGAAATTTTTCATACGCATCACTTTCATATAAAACAATATTATTAACTTTTATTATATAGGAAAGCTGCGTTTTCTTCAATTCGGAAATTTACCAAAATTATCCGCCTCTATGTGTGAAATGTATACAATGGGCGGCGGCAGGAGCATAAACAAAGGCAAAAAAAAGCGCCGCTTTGGTCAAAAAG
>URED01000047.1 GCA_900546785.1 uncultured Oscillospiraceae bacterium
CCTTACAGGGAGCGGGGAAAGGTTTATCCATTAATTTCCCGTTGATTCGGAAAGCACGCATTCCACGTCAAATGTGGTGATCTGGTTATTTTCGATTCGCGCTATAGTCAAAGTGATCGTGTCTCCAGGGCTGCAGTCGGCAAGCGTGGAGGTCATGATATCCGTGCTTGTAAGCGTTTCGCCGTTTACGGCAACGATCATATCATATTCGCGAACGTTTTTGCTTGCAAGGTCTGAATCGGCATTCACTTCGTTGATGACCATGGTGCCGTTTGCATCTGCATAGCCAAGCTCTTCAAGCGCGTTCAGAATGGCATTTGCGTTTGAATAGTTTTCAATGCTGGTGTAGGTAATGCCTATTTGTGCTCTGCCCTCTACATAGCCTACTCTGATCAGGCTGTTGGCGGTTGCAATCGCCGTGTTGCTGGGCACTGCAAAGCCCATGCCCTCATATTCCGTGGAGGCGATCTTTGAGGAGTTGACGCCGATTACCTGACCGCTCATGTTAAAGAGCGCGCCGCCGCTGTTGCCGGGGTTGATGGCAGCGTCCGTCTGTATACATTCCTGATCGTAGCCGATGCTGGAGGATACGGGTCTTGCAACGGCGGAGATATAGCCGCTCGTTACGCTGTTCATAAACTCAAGACCGCCGGGGCAGCCGATCGCAACAACCTGTTCGCCTACCGCCGCCGAATCCGAATCTGCAAATTCGGCAACCTGAAGCCCCGTTGCGTTTATTCTCAAAACGCCTATATCCGTCTGGTTGTCATACCCAACCAGCGTGGCGTCGTATTCATCGCCGTTGTTGAGCGTAACGGTAAAGCTGGAGCCGTCGCTTATAACATGGGCGCAGGTCATGATATAGGTGTATCCGCCGTCCTCAAGCATAATAATCCCGGAGCCTTCGCCGGAAAGCGTCTGCTCGCCGGAGGAATCGGAGCCGCTGCCGTATCCGTAGAAATAGCTGTAAGGTGTGGATTCCGTATATACCGAAATACCAACGCAGGAATCCATAAAGTTCTGCGCGATACCTGCAACCGTATAATTGCCTTCATTGTCTGTAGAGGCAACATTGCCCTCGCTTTCCTGTATCTGCGCGCCGGCAGAGGAGGAGGGGCTTTCCTGTGCGCCGCCCTGCGATGACCCGCCGCCCGTAACGGATACGATCACGCCGATGATCGCCGCAATCACACAAATTGCTATAACAACGGCAATGGCGATCGCTGTTTTGTTTTTCTTAGGTTTGATCGGATTGCCGAAAGCGTCGTATTCAACGGTCTTTTGCTCTTTGTGCTTTTTTACCTTTTTGCTTTGTTCTGTTGCGCTTTGCTGGTTTTGCGCGTAATAACCGGAGCCGTTCGGCTGGGCGTTATAGCCGGTGTTTCCGGTGTCGGGCGCAGAATAATAGTTTGTGTTGTTGCCGTTCTGCCCCGCGTAGGAATAATGGTAAGTGGTGTCGTTTTCGCCCGATGCCGTGTTTTGCCCGGGGTTTTGGTATGCGCCCGCCTGTTCGGCGCCGTTTGCATTGCCGTCTGCCGCGGCATGATTCTCCTCCGGTGTAAAGCCGTTTTGGTATTCGTTGCTCATTATCTCGTCTCCTTTAAATATACAGGGCTGAATTGCTTGGGCAGGGTAAATGAGAATTCCGCGGTGTCCTCACTCTCGCTCTTGGCGCACACTCTGCCGCCGTGCATTTCTATCATCAGCTTAACAAGGTAAAGCCCAAGCCCCGCGCCCTTGGAATCAAGGCTCCGGCTCTTATCCGCTTTATAAAATCTTTCAAATACCCTTGAAAGATCCTCAGCGTTGATACCTGTGCCGCTGTTTTTGATGCTCAGTTCTATCTGGCTCGGCGTTTCCTTGAGCTTCAGCTCAATATAGCCGCCCTCATTCGTGAATTTTACCGCGTTGTCCACCAGATTGTAGATCGCCTGGTAGATCATATCGCGGTCCGCCACAATGTAGGTGGGCTTAAATTCGTCAAGCCCTCTTATATCTATTTTTTTGTTTTCAATCTTTTGCTCAAAGGTCAGAAGAATGTGTATGATCTGGTCTGATACATCATATTTGACGGGCTTCATTTCAAGGTCGCCGCTCTCTATCTTGCTCATATTCAGCATGGATACAACCAGGCGGGAGAGCCGCTTGATCTCTCCGCTGACGATGCCAAGATAGTAATCCTGCTTATCCTTTGGTATGGTGCCGTCCAAAATACCGTCAATAAAGCCGCCTATGGAGGTCATCGGCGTTTTCAGCTCGTGCGAAACGTTGGAAACAAAGCTTCGTCTGGAGCCTTCAAGCACCGCCAGCGCCTCCGCCATGTCATTAAACGCCTGCCCGAGCTCGGCAAGCTCGTCAGAACCCTCTATTTTTACGCGGTAGGAGAAATCGCCCGCCGCAAACTGCTTAGCCGCCTTGCTCATCTGCTGCAGCGGGGAAAGCATTTTCTTTGTTAAATAGTATATACAAATAAAGGCAAAAATAAGGCAGAAAAATGCGGATATGAGGAATAAACGCAAAACCGTTATGGAAAGGTTTTGGATCCCCGTGCTGGAAAGCGCAAAAACGGTGCCTATGATCTCGCCGCCGTCATAAATCGGCGTGCCCACAACAAAGCATTGCGTGCCGCCTATGGTTGCCTTTTCAACGATCTCGCCCTCCTGATAAACCGCAGAAAGGATGTTGCTGTTTATCGTGATGGTATCGTGCACGGAGCAGCTTGGAAAATAGCCCAAAGCCGGCAGGGATCCTGCCTTATCGCGGCAAAGGATTATGTTGCCCTCTGTGTCGCACACAAAAACGTCCGCGTCAATGGATTGCGAAACGGTTGCCAGCGTTTCACACAGTATCTCCTTGCCCAGCGTGTATTTTTCATTCATCTCGCTTGTTGAAAGCGTACCTTCCACGGTGTTTGCTATGGAAGAAACATTTTCCCGAAGTATGCTTGTGCGTTCGTTTACGGTGTAGTTGTTCACAAGCAGGATCAGCGATGAGCCAAGCGCTACGAGCACCGTTAAAAGGATCGCCGCAAAGGTGATGAAGTATTTGGCGAATATATTGGGCTTGATGTGAAAAAAGGCGGCGATCTTAAGTATTTTGTTTTCTATCTCCCTGCCTATGTCCGCGCCGGATCTGCGCTTCGTTTTTGCCGCCATATTTGATTATTCCTTAGTTTCAAATTTGTAGCCTACGCCCCAAACGGTCTTGAGCGACCATTTATCGGATACGCCCTCAAGCTTTTCACGCAGTCTTTTTACATGAACGTCAACCGTTCTGGAATCGCCGTAGTAATCAAAGCCCCAAACCTCGTCAAGAAGCTGGTCCCTTGTATATACCCGGTTGGGGTTAGACGCAAAGTGGTAGATAAGCTCAAGCTCTTTCGGCGGGGTGTCCACCACCTTGCCGTCCACTTTAAGCTCGTAGTTTTCTATATTGATCTCCAGCTTGTCATATTTAACGATCTTCTTTTCGGAGTTCGCACTTTCGCCCTCGCTGTTTGCGCGGCGCAGCACGGCTTTTATCCTTGCCATTACCTCTTTTGAATCAAACGGCTTGGTCACGTAATCGTCCGCGCCGAGCTCAAGACCCAGCACCTTATCGAATGTCTCGCCCTTAGCCGTAAGCATGATGATGGGTACGGATGATGATTTACGTATTTCTCTGCACACCTGCCATCCGTCCATCTTGGGCAGCATGATATCAAGCAAAACAAGATCCGGCGATTTTTCATTGAACATATCCACGGCGGCCTTGCCGTCGTTTGCAACATATGCGGTGTAGCCCTCGTTTTCAAGGTAAAGCTTAAGCAGCTCGCATATATTCAGATCGTCGTCCACAACAAGTATTTTATTGCTCATAATGGGTGTTCTCCTTCCTTTTGAAAAAAATATATCATCTGTTTTTGTTCATAATTTGATTTTGACATTAACAAACGGTAAAAATTGTTAAAACTTTTTAAATAAAATATTGTATTTATTTTACCATTCCTTGCCGCGCTTTACCGCGCTCTCCACAAAGTCTATAAACTGCCTTGCGCACCTGGGCGAGCGGCCGCCCCTGCGGGTAGCCCAGCGCTCCGCCGCGGCAAAAAGGCGGTCTTTGTCCACATCCAGCTTTCTGTCCGCCGCGATCTTTTCAACAATATCCAAATAACCTTTCTTATCCGGGTTGATAAAGGTTATCGAAAGGCCGAAACGGTCCGAAAGACTGAGTTGCTCCTGCATGATATCGTTTCTGTTTACATCGTTTTCACGGTCCGAAAAGCTTTCCTTAATAAGGTGCCTTCTGTTTGATGTGGCATAGATGATCGTGTTGTGCTTCCTGCCCGAAAGGCTGCCCTCCAGCGCCGCTTTCAGTTCACCAAAAGAATCGTCGTGGGAATCAAAGCAAAGATCGTCTATAAATATAATGAATTTCATGGGGCTCTGCGCAAGCATCTCTCTTATCATGGTAAGATCGGGAATGTCGCTTTTTGAGATCTCTATCATTCTGAGCCCCATCGGCGCGTATTCGTTCAGCACGGCGTGAACGGTAGAGCTTTTGCCCGTGCCGCGGTCGCCGTAAAGCAGCACGTTGTTTGAAGGGTATCCGTTCACAAAGCTTTCCGTATTGTCTATAACCCTTTGCCTTTGTTCTTCATAGTTTTTAAGGTCGGAAAGCAGGATCGGATCCGTGCCGGAAATGGGGTACAGGCTGTGGTCGCGCCAGGTAAAGGCGTTGTATTTTGAAAACATGCCGTAGCCGTTTTTCCTGTGGTATTCGGCAAGCGCGTCCAGCTGATCGGCCCAGTCGTGCGTCAGCGGCGGAGCAGGCTCGCCCGTCTGCCATGCCGGCAGGGTCTTCAGCACTTTTTTTAAGTCCTCGTCTTCAACGGAGTCATATATATCGCTTGGCGTTACGGCGGCGATCGCCTCCAATTTCTGAAGATCGCTCTTAACGCCGTTTATTACCGCTCCGGGCAGCTCGTTTACCGCGCCCGCCGCAGCGGCTTTGGTAAATGCGTTATCGTCCGTCAGGATAAGCTTTGAAAGGTAGTTCCTGAATGAATCGTGGCTCGTTACCGTTTTAAAAAAATCGCTCTGGCGTTCAAGCACATCCTCGCTGTCCACGCTTCGTAAAAGCCTGAGCAGGCTTGAAACGACCTCGTCATTTTTAAGATCGTAAACGCACAGCGCTTCTATATAAAACCTTAATTTCTGCGCTTTATTCACGGTATATCTCCTCCTTTTTTAACACTTTTGCCGCAACAGTTAAAATAGGTTTAAAATTGAATAATTATTTACTGTTATATTACTACTTTTTTGTGTATATTACAAGTAATTATCGGCAAAAAAGCCTTGACGAATGATTTTGTAGGGACTATAATAAAAATCGCTGACAGATATGCGAAATACATATTGTGTTCACTGTGTTAAGGTGGTAAAAGCAAACACCTTAGAGTAAAATTTAGGAGGAAAACATTATGTCACAGGCAAGAATCTTTTATGAGTCAGACTGTAATCTGGATTACCTTTCAGGCAAGACGATCGCTATAATCGGCTATGGCTCTCAGGGCCACGCACATGCGCTCAACCTTAAAGAGTCCGGCTGCAATGTTATAGTCGGTCTTTATGAGGGCAGCAAGTCCTGGAAAAGGGCAGAGGAGCAGGGATTTAAGGTATATACTACCGCAGAGGCAGCCAAAAAGGCAGATATTATCATGTTCCTTATCAATGACGAGCTTCAGGCAGACGTTTATAAATCAGAGATCGAGCCGAACCTTGAAGAGGGCAATATGCTTATGTTTGCGCACGGCTTCAACATTCACTTCGGCTGCATCAAGCCGCCCAAGTTCGTTGATGTTTCCATGATCGCGCCCAAGGCTCCCGGCCACACCGTTCGCAGCGAATATCAGGCAGGCAAGGGCACGCCGTGCCTTGTTGCCGTTGAGCAGGATTACACCGGCCATGCGCTTGATATGGCTCTCGCCTATGCAGCAGGCATCGGCGGCGCGCGCGCGGGCGTTCTTGAAACCACTTTCAGAACAGAGACGGAAACAGACCTCTTCGGCGAGCAGGCTGTTCTTTGCGGCGGCGTTTGCGCGCTTATGCAGGCAGGCTTTGAGACCCTTTGCGAGGCGGGCTATGACCCCAGAAACGCTTATTTCGAGTGTATCCATGAGATGAAGCTTATCGTAGACCTTATCTATCAGTCAGGCTTTGCCGGCATGAGATATTCTATCTCCAACACGGCTGAGTACGGCGATTATATCACCGGACCCAAGATCATCACAGAGGATACCAAGAAAGCCATGAAGAGGATCCTTTCCGATATTCAGGACGGCACTTTTGCAAAAGAATTCCTGCTTGATATGAGCCCGGCAGGCCGTCAGGTTCACTTCAAGGCTATGAGAAAGCTCGCTTCCGAGCATCCGTCAGAGGCTGTCGGCAAGGAGATCCGCAAGCTCTACAGCTGGAATAACGAAGAGGATAAGCTTATCAACAACTGAGAAGCTGATATATGCTATATGGCAAAATAAAAGGCACAGGCGATTTTCGCCCGTGCCTTTTTTGCTGTGTTTTATGCCGTTTGCTTACTTTGCTTCAACGCCGTAAACGTTTTTATAGATCTCGGCTTTTACGGCTTCAAATTCTGCGGGCGTAAGCGCGCCGTTTGTGGACATGATCATAAGCGGCACCGCTGCTCTGTCTTTGCCCAGAGGCGGCTGCAGGTAATCATAGCCGTTCAGCGTAAACCCACAGCGCTCGTAAAAGCGGATACGCCGTTTTGCAATCTCTGTTTCGGGCGGTTCCACCTCAAGGCAGAATCTGTTTCCCGCAAGCCGAACGGCTTCTTTTATGATCTCGGAGCCGAGCCCCGCGCCGCGTTCCTTTTCCGCTACGGCAAAATGCTCGCCGTAGGTAAAGCCGTTTAACTTCCAGAATGTTATAAACGCGCGCAGATCTCCGCTTTCGCTTTTGACGCCGTAGGCGCGGAATTCATCCTTTTCAAACAGTGCCCTCTGCGCGTTTTTCGGGCGCGTTTCGTTTTTGGGGAAGCTTTCCTTTATGATCGCGTAAAGCTCGTTAAAATCGCTTTGTGTAAGGCGTGTCAGCATCATCTCACTGCCTGCTTATCCTGTATACGCGGCATTCGTGCTTTTGCAGCGACGCGGAAACGGTCCTTGCGCTGAAATGCTCGTCGCTCCAAAGCTCATGCAGCTGGTATGTCTGTTCTTCGGTAAAATCCAGGTATTCGTCGTTCAGTATCTCATTAAGATCAAGCGAAAAGCCCTTGACGTGCGCGCTCGGATTATAAAAGCAAAGCGCAATATCTCCGGTTGCGAGCGGGCGGCCGATAATGTCCACACCGCGCACCTTTTTGATTCTTTTAGCGGGCTTGCCGAGCGGATCCTGGTCAATGGCAATCAGATTTTTGTTTGTAACGGTCTTCAAAACCGGGTGATTTTCTATTGGGGCGCCGTCAGAGCCTACAAGCAGGCGCACGTCGTTTCCGAGTATGAGCGGAGCCGCCATCATGCACCACAGGCTGAAATGCGTTTTGTTTTCGTTTTCCGTAAGCTTTCCGTTGCCTACTTCCAGCATATCCGGGTCGTTCCATGCGCCCGGGCAGGCGTGTTTGTAAAGCTTTATATTGTGGCTGTAGATAAGGTGTATGCTTTTCCAGCTGGCGTTTATATCCGGCGTGGTGCGCCAAAGGTTGCCGGCGCGCGAGCCCCAGTGCCACGGAAATGCCATGCCCCATTCGCATATGGAAAAGACGATCGGTTTTTCCCGAATGCCTTTTTCAACGGCTGCCTTGTGCGCCGCCTTTTTCAGCGCGCTGCCCATGCGGCTGTATTGAATAAAAGAGCTGTCCGCCGCGGTAACAACGGGGTTGGTGAGCACGATCTCGTTAACGCCCTCTTTTAATTCTATCATAGTCTGCGTTCTGCCTGTTGGCGTAAAGCCCTTGGCAGTGGGGAAAAACACCTCGTTCACCTTGCCGTTCACGATAACCTGAAGATATTGTTCCCTTGTTGCCAGCTGCTTATAGATCAATATCGTAAGCACATATGTGCCGCCTTTGTTTACGGTGGGGCGGAAAACGGCTGTGCCTGCCGCGTGGTTGAGCATGCCTATGCCCTTACCGCTCGGCAGCTTTTTTATGTTCAGCACTCTTGCTCTGCCGGTCAGTTCCGCGTCCTCCGGATAAAGGGTAAGCCCCGCGCTCTTGCCGGGCTCGCTTATCTCAAGCGCCTCAATAACGGGCGCTTCGCCGCTTATCACCTTGTGGTGGCAGAAATCGTATTTAAAATATTCGCAGCCCCAGTCGGCTATGGTTTGCGCGTCAAGCTCCTCTCTGCCAAGGCTTGCCGGCAGATCCTCGCAGGTGAGCGTGCCGTTGGAGGAGTAAAGACCCACTTTCATTCCCATTCGGTTTATCTGAGAGATGACAGGCTGTATTCCGTTTGGGAATTTTTCAAGATCACCCTGAAGCCTGCCGTCTTTATCCCTGAGGGAGCTTTGCCAGCAGTCGTCCAAATTTATGTATTGGTAGCCGGCGTCAAGCAGGCCGCTGTCCTTTACCGCCTTGGCGGTGCTCAGTATAAGCTCCTCGCTTATATTCTGGCGAAACGTGTTCCAGCTGCTCCAGCCCATAGGCGGTGTGAGCGCCGTGCCGTTTGAATAAAGCTCCCTGTTTTGCACGTCCATGGTGACCTTTGTTGGTTTGACCAGCTTTTCAAGCGCGCACAGCGGGCATTTGCCGCTGTTTTTATAGGTGATGAACCAAACTGCAAAAGCAACAGCCGCAGCAACGATAATCACGATTAAAGCAATCAAAAATCCCATAATAATTCACATCGCCTTTCCGGCTACAAATAATTAAAAACCACATGTTCATCCTTGCTGTAGCCGCACAAGGCGTGATGTGGGTTCAGCCGTTTCAAAATTAAGCCGCAGGCAGATTTTGAGGGCAATACCTTCGGTTTATGTGATTTTCACATGAACCTCCGTTAACTTAAGATGTTATGCGTTTCGGTTCAGCCAAGGCCTATGCCCTTTAAAAATTCAAGCTCCTCCTCGGCTTCGCTGTACGAGGAATTGTCGGACAGGTGCTTGACCGTTCCCAGCATAAAGCTTCTTCTGTTTTTCAGATTGTAAAAGAATCTGTATATCCACGCCAACGGCGTAAGATAAGGCCTGTTTTCAATAAATTTTATATAGGGTATCTCTTTCAGCCTTTCATAAGGCGGAAAAAGCAGCCTGAACCGCGTTTTAAAAGTCCCCGCGCTCTTTCCGTCTTCAAGCTCGCGCCGTTTCATTACTGCGGCGGCATTTCTGTTGCTTGTGCCGAACGCGCCGTGGCAGGCAAGAAAATCCTGCGCCTTTTGCGTGTCTGTGCCGTAATCGCGCCCGTAGCCGTACCATTCATGGCAAACAGTCAGCATAGCCCTTGCAAATTCACCCAGCCCGCAGGTGTCAAGCTCCCTTATTACGCGGTCAATATCGATATTTCTGAATTTCAGCATAACGGCAAGATCCAGCACCATTCTGATGCCCGCGCCGTAAAAACAGAAGTGATGGGCAAGGTGTGCGATAAGGTATTCAAAATGATAATCATCGTCAAATCTGCCCTCAAGCCCGTCGAACTCGGCTTTTTCTATTGCGTTTTCAAAATATTCCGTTGCCCGGGTGCTGCCGATCCTGCCGTTCAGGATGCGCGTGTGCACCTCGCAGCGAACGCCGTTTTTATCGTAATCCCAAACCGGGCCGTTGCTGTTTTGGCATTTGAACCCGGCCGCCTCAAGCGCTTTTCTTGCCGCCGTTCTGTTTTTCAGGTCAATCAGAAGGTCTGCGTCGCCCATCGTGCGCGTTTCAGGCACAGGGTAGTATTCTTTTATAACAATTCCTTTAAACGGCGCAAAACGGATTCCTGCGCCCTCCAGCGCCGCTTCGGCGGTATCGTAAACGCTTTGAAGCAGGTTGGAATTGAAGATGCTGTCCGTAAACATCCCCTGCAGGCGTTCAAATCTGTCTGCGCCTATGATTTCTTTCGCATTGTCCGCCTGCGTTAATGCGCAAAACGCAACGCCGAACAGATTATGGCGCATGGCTTCGCTCATAAGCGCAGCGTAATCGATATCGCTTTCAAGGCTAAATCTTTCGCCGGTCAGATACGCCGCCGAAAGACGTATAAGATATTTCTGCTCCCTGTTCATTTCGGTTTTAAGCGTCCTTATCTTTTAATCAGATATAATTGTTGTTGTTCAGAAAATCGTGCGCCTGTGTAATGATCGCCTTGTCGTTCTCAAACTTGAGCAGGCTCAGCGCTCTGTCATAAGTAAGCCATATATAGTCCTCTATCTCTTCCGGCTGGATGGAGGTGGAGGTATCCGTTGTTGTTCCCACAAAAATGGAAACTACCTTTTCGATTTTATTTTGGATCTTATATTTTGATATGCTTTCAAATCCGTCTATCAGCTTTACGTGTATGCCGGTCTCCTCAAGCACCTCGCGTATCGCGGTCTGATGCTTTGTTTCCCCCGGCTCTATATGGCCTTTCGGAAAGCCCCAGTGGGCGGATCTTCTGTTTTTGATAAGAAGGTAGCGCACCTCGCCCTTGATATCCCTGTAAACTACGGCGCCGCAACTGCTTTCGTACAGGCATTCAAGCTTATATTTCGGGAAATCCCTTTTAACGTTTATAAATTTATTGATGTCGTTAATTATGAACCTCGTGCTTTTCGGGGCGGTAATCAGTATCTGCCGCCCTCCGGACTTTGGGTTCAGCGTTGCTATAACTCTCCCGTCAAAATTACGAACGGGGTGGTCGATCCCCATAACGAAGGAATTAAGATTTTCGTAACCGTAAACCGCTCCGTAATTCAGCGGATAAGTATAGCCCGTTTTTTCATCAACCGAACCTATAGGACAGTCTATCCGTATTCGGACATATTTTCCGAGCATTTTTTCACCACCGTGTAAAAGTTACATATAGACCATTATACTAAATTAAATATAAATATACAAGTATAAAATAAAAGAACGGGCAAGCGGTGCTTCCCGTTCTTAAGCAAGGAAGGTAAATCCGAAACCGTTTTTTTATGGGCGGATTTTCCCTCATGCTTTGTTAAAATACTCGTTAATCCGAAACGCCCATCAACGGCGAAAAAGGGAAAAGCCGCCGCACCGGCACATTTTCAGCATATCGGGTTCGATTCCCGTCAGCTTAAACAATCTTATTTTCCCACAAGGCGCCTCAGCCCCTTCAGCCTGAATAAATAAACAAGCGCGTGTTCCGCCGCAAGTACAAAAACGGCGCATACGGCTTTGGAACCGATCATCAGCAAGAGATTATCGCTGTTCATATATTCAGTAAAAAACATACGAAAAGCAAGGATAAGAACCTGGTTCGTTACAAGATATACGATGCTGTTTTTACCCACAAAATTCAGATAATCAAGTAACATACGCGGCTGTTTAAGCCTTTTAAACAGATTCCAGTAGCCGATTATGGCAAGCATGGATATAAAAATGTAAAGCAGTATGCTCCTGCCCGTTTCCGCGCTCCTGTAATTCGTTACGCCATTTGCAAAAAAGCACAGCCCAAGATGGAGCGCAAGGAATATGACGGTGGGGACTGAACGGAGCGATAGTACATTCCTTTCCTTGTTTTTATCGGCGAAATATCTTATGAGAAAACCGAAATGGATATAAACAAGGCTTATCCCAACGGTGTTAAGCCCAAGCGGCAGCGTTGTTTCAAAATAATTCGGCACAACGGTGAGGAGCACGCAAAGTATTATGCAGGGCACTGCCACCAGCTGCTTATTTTTAAAGAGTTTGAAAAACAGGTAATAAATGCTTTCGGAAAGGAATAAAGACATCAGAAACCAGATGGCGCCGATGATCGGCATGGGCACGGCAGTGGGAAAAAAGAAAAAGTTATACATGCTCTGCGAAAAGGTGTCCCGTCTGAAAAAATACGCCAAAACGGCACCCAGCGCACCGAAAGCATAATAGGGAACCAACAGACCTTTTGCTTTTTTGAGGACGAAGCCGCTAAACGGCCGTCTGTCATTTAAAAGATATCCAGATACCACATAAAACAGAGGCATATAAAAGCTTGCGCAAAACTGTATGAACGGTGTTCCGAATCCGATATGCCCGCAGATCATTAAAAGGATTCCGAATCCCTTTAAAATATCTAAGCTTCTATCCCTTGCAGGAAGCGTGTTGCTTGTCATGATTTTATTTCTCCTTGGCCTAAATGACAGCGCTGTATATTTATTTCAATTCCGCCGTATACAGGTTGCAGCTGAACTACGCCGCAAATGCACGGCGGCTATGATTCTATTATACAGTGTGGCGCGGTCACAAAGCAATATATTATTACAGAAAAAGAGCGCTCCCTAAAGAGCGCTCCCAGCGTGTAGAAAAAGGTGTAAATTTAGAAAAGTGGGTAGTCCTACACGCTGAGGAGACTTCGAGAAATCGAGCTGAATTTCGTTTTTCGCGA
>URED01000048.1 GCA_900546785.1 uncultured Oscillospiraceae bacterium
AACATTGGCGTTCGCAAGGTTTTGCCTTGCTCGGCTAAATAACCTCACGAAACAGTAACTAAATCATAGATTTAGACTGTTTCGGAGAACATTGGCGTTCGCAAGGTTTTGCCTTGCTCGGCTAAATAACCTCACGAAACAGCAACTAAATCAAAGATTTAGACTGTTTCGGAGAACATTGTATCACAGCGTTCGGCGACAGTTCCCGCCTTGCACTTGTGACAAAATAAAAGCAGGAATATTTACGGGGTGAGATTTATGAAAAGAAGCATAAAAATTATATCTGCCGCCATGGCGCTGGTCTTTTTTGCGCTTTGCCTTACTGGCTGCGGCGCCGGCAGTACGGACGCGGTTATTATGCCGCTGGAAGGCGACGCGCTGGATTTTGACGACAGCAACGGCGTATCCGTTCACGACCCTTCGGTCTTCAAAGCGCAGGACGGTACATATTACATTACGGGATCTCATATAGCATCTGCAAAAAGCAGCGACCTGATACACTGGAGCACGATCTCCGCCGGCGTATATGACAGCAACAGAACGCTTGTGAATGAAGGCTCAACGCTGCGCGAAAGCTATGAAAAAGCTTTTGCCTGGTGTGACGGCGCACAGCGGCTTTGGGAAAAAAGCGAGGACGAATGGGAAACTAACGTTTGGGCTTCGGACATAATTTATAATCCAGCAATGGGCAAATACTGCTACTATGCCTCATCCTCTGTTTGGGGCACCACGGCTTCCGTTATCTGGATGGCGGTCTCGGACAGCCCCGAGGGTACGTTTGAATTTGCGGACACGATGATATACAGCGGCTTCAGCAGCAGAACAACGCTTTTCGGCCGGCCGAAAAATCAGCTGCACTATTCCTTTACAAACATAGGCGAGCTTATTGAAAACGGAACGTTTACGAAAGACGAAGTAGAAAGCAAGGACTGGTTTGACGAAGACGGGAATTATGACTGCACCTATGGCAAATACCCGAACGCGATCGACCCGGCGCCGTTTTATGATGAGAACGGAGAGCTTTGGCTTGCCTACGGCTCTTACAGCGGGGGCATTTACGTGATGCCGCTTGTGGAAGAAACAGGAATGCCGGATTACGGTGCAATGCGTGAAACAGACGGCTACGACATATATTTTGGCAAACAGATATCCTGCACCAACGAAGAATCGGGCGGTACCGGCGAAGGGCCTTTTATAGTTTACGATGCGGAAAGCGGCTACTATTACCTGTTCCTCAGCTACGGCGGGCTCGGCGCGCTGGACGGCTATAACATTCGCGAATACAGAAGCGAAAGCCCGGACGGACCGTATTATGATACGGCAGGAAACTGCGCAACGGATATGAAAAATACCGGCACAAAGATCATAGGCAATTACAGATTTTCATTTAATAATACCGACATACTCTCTCCCGGGCATTCCTCCTGCCTTATTGATGACGACGGCAGGATATACCAAGTTTACCATCAAAGATACAATGACGGCGAGGGCGCTTTTCACAATGTGCAGGTACACCAAATGCTGAGAACGGCCGACGGCTGGCTGACCATGCTTCCCCTGCCATACAGCGGCGAGACGGCTTCCGAAGTAAGCGATTCAGACATTTCCGGAGCGTATGAGGTGATCTTCTTTTCCGACGATACAAAGACAGCGGCGGATTGGAGCAATATTGAAAACGCCGTTGAGCCGACTTTATCGGCAAGCATTGACAACGGCGGCAAAATCACGGTTGGCGGCACGGAAGGACAGATAACCTTAAACAACGACGCCCGCACCTTTACGCTGGCATTAGACGGAGAGAATTTTAGCGGTGTGTTCTGCGAAGCGGAGCTCGACGGCAGAACGGTGATGACGATATCAGCGGTCTCAGACAAAAACAGAACGCTTTGGGCAGTTGAAAACTAAAATGCCAATTCCATACAACGAAAACACGCCTTTACCGAAATCCAAATCGGTAAAGGCGTGTTTTGATCAGAATTATATTTCAGATCATTTATCATATTTCTCTTTGAGCCTGTCCAAAAAAAGCTGAGCGGCGGGTGCGGCAAGCGCGCCCGCTTTTTTTATTGCTGTAAAACGGTATGAAAAACTTGAAATTTACATTCGCACCGTAATATGATACAATAAAAAGCAATCTGCAAAAAGCGTGGTGAGAAGATGAAAAAGATCGTTATAGGCATACTTGCGCATGTTGACTCGGGCAAGACCACGCTTTCCGAGGCCATGCTTTACCGCTGCAAGAGCATAAACAAGCTTGGCAGAGTGGACAGAGGCGATTCCTTTCTGGACACCTTTTCACTTGAGAGGAGCAGAGGGATAACGATCTTTTCAAAACAGGCGATTTTCAGCCGCGCGGGCACCGAATTCACCCTGCTGGACACACCCGGACACGTGGATTTTTCCGCCGAGACGGAACGCACGCTGCAGGTGCTTGACTACGCCGTGTTGGTAATAAGCGGAACCGGCGGAATCCAGAGCCACACCGTTACGCTTTGGAAGCTGCTTGCAAAATACAATATTCCATGCTTTATCTTTGTAAACAAAATGGATCTGGACGGGGCGGATAAATCGCTTATCCTTACCCGTCTAAAAGACCGATTCGGCGACGGCTGCGTGGATTTCACAAATGACAGCGGCCGAGCGTTTTATGAGGAGCTTGCCGTTTGCAGCGAAGAGCTGATGAACGGCTATTATGAGAATGACCGTATTGATAAGGCGGACATTATAAGCGCGGTCAAAAACAGAACCGTCTTCCCCTGCATGTTCGGAAGCGCGCTGAAGCTGGACGGCGTTGATGAATTTCTTGATGTGCTTGCCGGATATACGGAAATGCCGAATTACGGCAGCGAATTTGCGGCGCGCGTTTTCAAAATATCGGAGGACAAGGGGCAAAGGCTGACGCACCTGAAAATAACGGGCGGAAGCTTAAAAGTGAAAGAAACCCTGATCAGCGAAAAAAACAGCAACAAAGAAAAAGTAAACCAGATCAGAATTTATTCCGGCGAAAAATTTTCCGCACCGGATAAAGTTGAAGCCGGCACGGTTTGCGCCGTGACCGGGATCACCTTTGCCGCCCCGGGCGACGGGCTGGGCGCGGAAAAGAGCGGCGCGCCGCCCATGCTGGCGCCTGTTTTCACATACGGGTTAAAACTGCCGGACGGCATTGACGCCCACACCGCACTTGAAAAAATGCGCATACTTGAGGCGGAGGACCCGCAGCTCAAAGTTGTTTGGAACGCGCATTACGGCGAGATACAGGTGCAGCTTATGGGCGATATCCAGCTGGAGATATTGCAGGCGGTCATTGAGGAGCGATTCGGCTTTCACGCCGAATTCTCAAGCGGCAGGATCATTTATAAGGAAACGATTAGCAACACGGTTGAGGGCGTGGGACACTTTGAGCCGCTGCGCCACTACGCGGAAGTGCATCTGATCTTAAAGTCGGGAGAAAGAAACAGCGGCGTCATCATCAAAAACGAGTGCAAAGAAGACGTGCTGGATAAAAACTGGCAGCGGCTTATCCTAACGCACCTTTATGAAAAGACGCATTTAGGCGTGCTGACGGGATCCCTGGTCACGGATATGGAGATCACGCTTGCCAGCGGGCGCGCCCACGCTAAGCACACGGAGGGCGGCGATTTCCGGCAGGCGACCTACAGAGCCGTGCGCCAGGGGCTGCGCTCTGCGCAATCCGTTTTACTGGAGCCGGTCTACGCATTCACGCTTGAACTGCCGAGCGAAAACACGGGCAGGGCGATGAACGATATTCAGCGCATGCACGGCACATTTTCCGCCCCGGAAATGAGCGGAGAGCTTGCCGTAATAAAAGGCAGCGCGCCCGTTGCAACCATGCACGACTACGCGCGCGAAGTGATGCAATACACCCACGGAAAAGGCAGGCTGCAATGCAGCCTTAAAGGATATGAACCGTGCCACAACGCAGAAGAAGTGATCGCCGCCATAGGCTATGACTGCGACGCGGATACGGACAACCCCTGCGATTCCGTATTTTGCAGCCACGGCGCGGGATACGTTGTAAAATGGGACGAGGTCAAAAGCCATATGCACCTGCCCAGCGCGCTTGCCAAGCCAAAAAGCGAATATACGCCGGCATCTGCGGCGGCACGCCTTTCGGCAGGCAAAGGCAGCAAGAATCTGTTTGCGCTTGACAGGGAGCTTATGCAGATCTTTGAACAGACCTACGGGCCGATAAAAAGCAGGGTAAAGGATCCCGGTAGCCGGCATTTTACGTTTACCGAAAGCGCGGATAACAAAAAATACAGATCAAAAAACGCGCCGCGTTATGACGGCACGGAATATCTGCTGGTGGACGGATACAACGTCATTTTTTCCTGGGACGAGCTCAAGGCGCTTGCGAAAGACAATATTGACGGCGCCAGAAACGCGCTCATAAATATCCTATGCAATTACCAGGGCTATAAAAAATGCGAGGTGATCCTTGTGTTTGACGCTTACAAGGTAAAGGGCGCCGTGCGCGAGGTGGAAAAGGAAAACAATATTACCATCGTTTACACAAAGGAAGCCGAAACGGCGGATATGTATATAGAAAAGGCCTCCTACAAGCTGGCGAAGAACAACCGGGTGCGCGTTGTTACTTCAGACGCGCTGGAGCAGCTTATCATTCTCGGCAACGGCGCGCTGCGTGTTTCAAGCCGTGAATTTGAATATGAGGTTGAGCAGGCGCAGGAGGAGATCCGAAACATTATTTCGGCAGAAAATTAAAAAGCGGGAAAGACCGGCACGCGGACAGGGACGCAAACGGCTTTCCTGCTTTTTTTGCGTAGATTTGCGTTCACAACGGGTTCATAATTTTATGGTAAATTATATAATAGGGTATTTTGCACCCAAAGCATAAAATGACACACACTTAATATGGAGGCGTTTCTATGATCTATGCGATGAGCGACCTGCACGGCTGCACGGAAAAATACAGAAAAATGCTAAAAAAGATAAAGCTGTGTGACAGCGACACGCTTTACATACTCGGCGACGTGGTGGACAGGGGTGACGGCGGTATGGAGATCCTGCTGGATATGATGGCAAGGGAAAACGTAATACCCATCATCGGCAACCACGATTTTACCGCCCGTTCCATTCTGAAAACACTGGAAGCACAGGGCGGCGGCATGGATCGGGAAAAAATCAAAAAGCTGATCGACATGTGGTTTTACGACGGCGGAAACACAACGCTGGCGGCATATCTGAAGCTGAAACAAGCGGACAGAAAAAAAGTGCTGACCTATCTGGACAGTTTTTTGATCTATGACGAGGTAAAGGCGGGCGGGAATCACTACTTTCTTTCCCACACCGTTCCAAAAAAGGAACGCATGTTACATTTTGACAGCCTGCTGTGGCAGGAATTCATAGCGGGAGAAGCGGAATACGAAAAACAGTATTTTGACGGCAGGATCCTTGTTACCGGGCACACACCGACAAGCCTTATAGACGAAAAATATGCCGGCAGGATCTATAGCAAAAACAACCACCTTGCCATCGACTGCGGCGCGGCGTTCGGCGGCCGCCTTGCCTGCGTCTGCCTGGATACACAGGACGTGTTTTACATATAAAAACAGGCTGCAAAAGCACAGCCTGTTTGGCAGAAAAATATTTACTTTTCAAGCATATCGGCACAGTTCTTAAGGTGCTTTGCTATTTCAAGGTGCTGGGGGCAGACGCGCTCGCACTGTTTGCATTCTATGCAATCGGAAGCCCTGCCCTTTCCGTTTACGGCAGAGGCATACGCATCGGCCGCCTGCGCAGCATTGCCGTTTGCAAGCTGCTTATTGGCGGCGGCGAAGATATCCGGGATAGGGATATTTTTGGGGCAGCCCTCCGTGCAATAGTGACACGCCGTGCAGGGGATCGCAGCGGAGCTGCCCATGATGATCTGCGCCTGCTGAATGATTTTCTGCTCCGCGTCGCAAAACGGCTCAAAATTTTCCATATAAGAAAGGTTATCCTGCATCTGCGCGGTATTTGACATGCCGGAAAGCACCGTTAAAACACCGGGCAGTGACGCGGCAAAGCGAATGCCCCACGAGGCGCAGGACATCTCAGGCGCATAAGCCTTGAACAGCTTTTGTACCTCTGCCGGAGGATCGGCAAGCGCGCCGCCCTTGACCGGCTCCATTACAACGATCTGTTTGCCGTGCTTTCTTGCAACCTCATAATTTGCGCGGGAGAGCACTTTGGGATTCTCCCAATCCGCATAATTGATCTGGAGCTGAACAAAATCCACCTCCGGGTGCTGTGTGAGGAGCTTATCAAGCAGCTCCGGCCCGGCATGGAATGAAAAGCCGATATGTTTCAGCACGCCCTGCTGTTTCTTTTGGGAAACAAAATCCCACAGACCGTATTTTTCATACTTTTCATAATTATTATCCATAATGGCATGGAGCAAATAATAATCAAAATACCCCGCCCCGGTGCGTGAAAGGCTGGTTTCCAGCTGCTTTTCGGCAGCCTTTTTTGACGGCGCAACATTTACGTTGAGCTTTGTTGCAAGCGTATAGGTATCGCGGCGGTGCCTTGAGACCAAGGCCTTTTTCGCCGCAGCCTCCGAACCGTTATAAACATACGCGGTATCAAAATAAGTGAATCCGCGTTCAATAAAATCATCCACCATCTGCTTTACCTGCTCAATATCCGTAAACAGGCCTTTTTTCGGCAGGCGCATAAGCCCGAAGCCAAGTTTTTTCATAAGACGACCTCCAGAATCCTTATCTGTTTTATTGTACCACAGTTTCAGCTGTTTTCAAGGTAAAAATGGGTGAAGGCATTGCAGCGACTTACACGCTGTTTATAGTCTCGTATTGGTACTGCCAATACTCTTTTCAGAGCATTTTTTCAAGCAGATCGCAAGATGCGTTTATACGCGTCAAATATACATTCAGCGCCGCTATATCCCTGGCCTGCAAAAATTTCTTCTGCGCGGTATCAAACTGAGGGCGCGTTATCAGCTTTACGGTTTCTTCAAGAGTGTGCCAGCCAACCGCGGTTCCGTTCTTTCGCTCAAGATTTGTGAAAGACGGGGCCAAAAGCACACTGTGTGTTGATACAACGTAATAATAAGAGATCTGCGTATAATCGCAGTGCGCTCTGTTTTCTTCAATTATACCAAGTTCCTCAACAGCATCGCAGGAGCAACCCGTTTCTTCCATGAGTTCCCGCTTCAAGGCGGTCAAAATATCCTCATTATCTTCTATGCCGCCGCCCGGAAAACAATACATATTAAAACCGGCGCTGTACACAAGCGCATATCTGCCGTTGTTGTTTTTCAGTATGGCACGCGCGGTGCGCCGCGGTTTTGCACCTGACATTCCGCCGGCGCCGATGATATCCGCGTCCGTTAATCTCTTAATTATTTTCATATCGATCCCTTTGGAAATGATTTACAGTGCAATTATACAACAGTATCCGGTTTAAGGCAACAGGAAATAAGACTGCCGATTTATAGATGAATACTGCCGTTTCATGGGTGTAAATTTCCGTTTTTTGTATTGCCTGCCGCTTTTTCTTATGCTAATATTTAAATATAAAATCAGAGAGGATGATTACAGTGAAAGCAATAAAAAAGATTGCAGGGGCGATCAACTCACGCACGGGATCGTTTATCTTTTTTTCGCTTGCAGCAGCGGCATTCACGTTCTTTTACAGCAGCGACTGGGCTTACGGCTGGATAGCCGAGCTTTACCCGCTGGGCGAAGGGTTTATCACGCTTATGCTCTGCCTGACGGGGATCTGCGCGGGTATTTCGCTCATCTCGCTTTTCATCAACGCTTTTAATATGAAAGGCAAGGCGGCAAAGGCCTTTGGCTTTATACATATCCTGTTTGCCGTAATAAGCGTGATTGCGTTTATTTACACTTTTGTTTTACTATTCGGAATTGACCAGGGCTTTTCGGCAGCCGGATTTTCAAGAGGCTTCAGCAGCCTGATGCCAAATATAGGCTACCTCGGCGCCGCGCTTGCGATTGCCCTTGTTATAGCCGTTGCTCAAACATCAAAAAGAGCGGTTAAGGCGGTTATAGCCTGTGTGATTATAGCGGCTCTTGTAATCAGCCCCACGGCGTTTTCGGGCATAAGCGGCGCAAATGCAGGCACGCTGCCGCAGATCACGCTGGAATCGGAGGAGCTTATGGACGGCGCAAAGATCATTTACGAAAGCCTGAAGAAAGGTGAAAAGGCAGACGCTGCAAACCTGCTGACCGACGGTGAGGAATGCTGGACGGCACAGGACCCGGACGGTATGCCGGAGGAGGGCTTTCCCGACATTACCGGCAGCTATGTTGAAATACAGCTAAACGGTGAAAAGACTTTTAACACGGCAATCATTGAAGAGATCGGCAACGAGGCGCAGTATTTCAGACTTATGGCGCTTATTGACGGCGAATGGACGCTCCTTTACCAAAGCGAAAAGATACAGCAGCAGCGCCTATGCAGCTTTGACGCCGTCACCACAGACCGTATACGCCTTTGTATAGACAAATTCAGGAGCACCGACACGCCTGTAAAGATCAGATCCATAAAACTATACAACGAACCAAAGCGAGATGCAGGTGATTTTGAAGTTACGGCGTATCAGCGCCTGGACGGCGATGTGCCCACCGAAATACTTGCCCGCGGCGACGAGTATGTTGCAAACTATGCCCGCTTTTACGATGTTTACAGCACCATTATCGTATTCGGCGCCGTACACTGGGACGAAAACGGCAATATGGGATTCGGTGACGGCGGCGAGGAACAGTTTGCACGCGAGATAGCGGCGCTGAAAGAGATCATTTCCCGCCGTTCGAATCCGGAGCACGAAGTGAAGCTTGTTATAACCGCGCTTGCGGACGGCACATGGGGCGACGAACACAACGGCGTGAACGCATATATGTCTGCATACTGGGAGAGTATTGCAGACAAAATAGCGGATTTCACAGCCAAATACGGCTTTGACGGCGTAGATATCGACTGGGAATACCCGCAGTCCGCAGCGGACTGGGAATGCTACGACAACTTTATCGCTCGCCTGGACGACCGGCTGCACCAAACCGATCCGAACGCCATACTGACGGCGGCGCTCTCC
Source organism: uncultured Oscillospiraceae bacterium (assembly GCA_900546785.1). Classification (GTDB taxonomy): domain Bacteria; phylum Bacillota; class Clostridia; order Oscillospirales; family Acutalibacteraceae; genus Eubacterium_R; species Eubacterium_R faecipullorum. Next base: position 9,095 of record URED01000048.1, read on the forward strand.
TCCTCTGCGCTCGGCATGAGCAGGGAAACGCTTGAAAGGCTTGACCAGATACAGTTTATGGCGTATGACGGAAATGACGAGGACGGTTACCAAAGCTCTCTCCAGCAGGCGCAGGAGGGAATCCAGGCGTTTATCGATAACGGTGCAGACATAAGCAAGATAAATATAGGCATTGCCGCTTACGGCAGACCGGTTGACCTTGCCCCGTATTGGGCCACATGGCGCGATCTTGACGAGGCAAATTACTGGGACAACAAATATTACAACGTGCATGATCTTGACCAAGTATATGAGGGTACGTTCTGCTCCCCCGCCCTTGCGGGAGATAAAACGGCATATGCGCTGTTTGCAGGCTGCGGCGGCGTTATGGTATTCAGAGTTGGGTGTGACAAAACGATGGACGATCCCAACAGCGTTGCCTGCGGTATAGAAAACGCGCTGAACAGATATTTTACCGAATGGTAAGTGCAGCTGCAGACCGACACTTCACGTAATAACGTAATAAAATAGAAAAAGGAGCTGTCTCTTCTTTGAGGCGGCTCCTTGTTTCTTGCTGTTTTATTATTTTGCCGGGGCATCCTTTTTCTTTTTACGTTTCGTCTTTTTTACGATAAGCGCGACCGCGGCGGCGATACCGGCTGCAGCTACGGGCGCGGCAACGCAGGCGGTTATTTTATGAGCGGTATTTCTCAAAACCTGCGGATATTCCGTTGAGATATACTCCTGCATGGTAACGCCGACTTCGTGCGGCTGCTCGATATCGTGCGTTTGCATGAGGGTGATGAATTGGGAAAAAGCGTCCTGTTTTCTGCTGTAAAGCAGATTTCCCTCGTTCATAACGGCATAGAGGATATTTATTTTGATCTCTTCGAGATAACGGGTAATCCTTTCATCACCGTTTACGGCAGTTATAGCATTATTGATCAGCTCCAAATACTTATCGTTATTCTTTTTGGAAAGATAATCACCGCTGTGCGAGGCAACGCTGTCATAAAGATCAAGATCCTCTGCACCGTTTTTCAGCTCGCGGTTCATGATGTCCATATAATCCGCAACATACACTGCCGCTCTGCCGTATGTAACGTTTAAATATTTGGCGATCAGAGCGCTTACGTCTGTATCGTTATCCCAAAGCTGTTTGGAAAGCACATAAGAACGCAGACGAGCCATCTCGTCATTCTTTTCCCTGCTGCCCTGGTGAAAAACGGCTTTCACATTGTTTTGCATATAAAACTCGTGATTATCCTTTTGCACGTCAAAATTCGGATAAGGCATCAGGAGATTCTGAAAATCAATAACGTAATCCCATATCATAAGGCTTTGGCAAACGCCGCTCCAGCTTTCCACAAGCTCTTTCGTTTTGAACGCCTTTTCACTTGCGCCGTATTTATAGCTGTAAAGCTGGCCGGTATTAATGGGGCACAAAACGATGTTTACGTTATCCTCGCACATCATGCCCTTCGGCACGGTCTCATTGTAAAAATAAGCAAGCGTGGAGATGATCTTATCCGGAAATCTTTGGGCCAGCGCGTTGATGACCGGCAGCATCGTGCCCATCATAGAGCCTGTTTTCTCAAGCACCTCGGCGCAGTTTTCACACTTGCAGTAATCATAGTTATCATTCAGGCTGAAATCCCAGTATTTTTTATCAGGCTCCGCCGCCATAAGCTGCGCCATTTTCTCCTCTATGATCGGATAGACCTCGGGATTCGTAAGGCAGAGCTGTGCCGGTTCGCCGTCTGCGTTATAGGAAAAATATTCCGGGTGGGTAGTCTGATACTCCTGCGGGTCTACAAACGTAAAGCTTGAATGGCACCAGGTACCCCAGCCGGCATTCTTTTCTATATCTTGAGCTACGGCGCCGTTGTTTTTGAGCTTTCTGTACCAGCCGTTTTGAGCAACCTCATACTGAAACACCTTGCGCCACGCAAAATCGGGATTGCTTACGGTCACTGCCTGTTCAAGATAGACCGTAGGAAAATCGGGGACATAGTCAAAATCCTCACGCACGAACATACATCCAAGCTGATCTTCAAGAAAGCCGTAAACGCCGTTATAAATATTTTCATCATCAAGCGTTAGGATAAATATCTGATCTTCGTCAACGCGGATAAGATATCCGTCGTCCCGGATCTGAGAAGTATCGACTCCCGAGGAAAGCGCGGTATGGCCGAGACTGATAAACGCGCCGCCGGTGAAGGCGCTTTCCGGAATCACCGCAAACGCGCCGTTTGCACCGATAATATCATTCAGATACCCGGAAAGTTCCGCCGCAGCGGATATGACCGTATCGGAAGCGCCGTCCGGGTAAACGACGGAAAATCCGCTTGCTCCGTTTTCCGCAAGGCACATATAGCCCTCTCCGCCCTGCGCAAAGCGCGTTCTTGCTTCGTTCTCATCATAATCGTTTATATGAGAAACGATATCAAGCGTTTCGGAGGACATAAGTTCATCTTCACTTTCCGCGCCGAAAGCGGGAAAGCAAGTTAAAGCAGTGATAATTGACAATACAATAACAATAATTTTTTTCATATTCTGCTCCTTAAAACTTATTTGCAGCGGCGCCTGGGTTTGGCGCCGTTTTTGTATCTGCCGCCCTTTGCGGCAGCGGCATTACCGCGAGACTGCGCGGACCGCGGGATAAGGCAATCCCTGCCGTTTCCGATAAGATCATACCTGCGTGCTTTTTTGAGCGCTTCCTCGCAAAGCTTGCGCTTTTTGGGATCGTAATACTGAAGCAGCGCCCTCTGCAGCGCCTTTTCAGGCTGCGTTTTTGCAACGTAAACGGGCTGCATCGTATAGGGATCCAGCTCCGTATAAAACATGCACGTAGAAATCGTGCCCGGCGTAGGGTAAAAATCCTGCACCTGCTCCGGTCGTATATGGTTTCTTTTTAAAAAGCAGGCAAGCTCTATGGCGTCATCCAGCGTGGCGCCCGGGTGGGAGGACATAAGATACGGCACCAAATATTGTTCCTTATGCACCGAATCGGTATATTTAAAATAGCGCCTTGAAAATTCGATATAAGCTTCTATATGCGGCTTGCCCATTTTATCCAGCACGGCGGCGCTGCAATGCTCCGGCGCCACCTTAAGCTGGCCGGAAACATGGTGTTTGACA
>URED01000049.1 GCA_900546785.1 uncultured Oscillospiraceae bacterium
ATAGGTCGATGCTGACATCCTTGAACCTCACTCATTTCGAGTGAGGTTCTTTTTTGCTTATATTTCTAATTTCATTTTTTCCTTTCTTGACGTGTGTTCTATTTAGATGCTATAATGAGGCATAATCTATAACGGGAGCACGGCAATGAACAAAGAAGAATATCTTGAATTAATTGAAAATGTTATTCAAAACGGGAGATATAAGGATAATTGGGCGTCCTTGTCTGCCCATAAAACGCCCGAATGGTTTGCGCAGGGCAAGTTCGGTATTTTTATTCATTTCGGTGTATACAGTGTGCCGGCTTTCGGAAACGAGTGGTACCCGAGATCTATGTATGATAAAAATCACAGGGAATTTGAACATCATATCAAAACTTACGGCACGCAGGATAAATTCGGATATAAAGATTTTATACCCATGTTTAAAGCGGATAAATTTAATGCTGATGCTTGGGTAGCGTTGTTTAAAAAGGCGGGCGCGCAATATGTTATGCCCGTGGCAGAGCACCATGACGGATTTGCCATGTATGAGACCGAGTTCAACCGCTGGAACGCGAAACAAATGGGTCCGTGCCGAGATATTGTGGGCGAACTGCGCGATGCTTGCAACAAAAGCGGTTTGGAATTCTGCGCGTCTTCCCACAGGGCGGAGCATTATTTCTTTATGAATATGGGCAGAACTTTTGACAGTGATGTCAATGACGAAAACGATTCCGATTTTTACGGCCCTGCTTATTACAGCCCGGAGTTTGACAGCGATGCCATGAATGATACGACGGCGGATACATATTCCATGGGACCCGATACGGAATATCTTGAGGACTGGCTCGTTAGGACCTGCGAGATCATAGATAAATACCGGCCGGGCATTCTGTATTTCGACTGGTGGATACATAACCACGCTTTTAAGCCCTATTTGAAAAAGCTTGCCGCGTACTATTATAACCGCGCGGAGGAATGGGGCAGAGAGGTAACGATAAATTATAAGCATGAAGCTTTTCCGCCCGGGGTTGCCGCCTTTGATGTGGAACGCGGCGCGCTGACCGGGATCTCACCTGTTGCGTGGCAGACGGATACCGCCATAGGCATGCACTCTTGGGGCTACGTTGCGGATAACGAATATAAAAGCGCCAACAAGATCATCTGCGATCTTGTAGATATCGTAAGCAAAAACGGCAACCTGCTTTTAAATGTAGGCCCAAAGGCGGACGGCACCATCTCTCCCGAGGAAACGAAGGTGCTGCTTGAGATCGGCAAATGGCTTGCGGCAAACGGCGAGGGTATTTACGGCACGACCTTTTGGAAAACATTCGGCGAAGGAGACGCGAATGTCAGCGAGGGCTTTTTCAAGGATAACGTTCAGATTCAGTACACAAACCGCGATTTCAGATTCACATACAAAAACGGCTGCGTTTACGTATTTCAGATGAATCCGGACAGAAATAATGTTGTCATAAGATCGTTTGCACGCCGTAGAAAGCATGATTTTATTGTTAAAAATGTTTCTCTTTTGTCCACCGGGGCACCCATGGAGTTTGAAAGAGATGAGAATGCTTTGGTCATCAAGGCTGATCCGGCATTTCAAACAGAGACGCCCGTTTGCTTTAAAATTGAAATAGATTAAGTAAGAGGGAAAATCCGCCCGTAAAAACGGTTTAGGATTTATCTTTTTAGCCACGTAAAAACTCCCGCGCTTTGCTGCGTGGGAGCTTTTTTCTTATATGTTTATGTATGCAGTTCATAAGCGGCGTAAATATACTATATAATGTATTAATGTATAAATTATTACATTATATATGGTGGTTAACGGCGTTAGTTCATATTTTCCATAAGCGCTTTATAATCGTTGTAGAGTGCCTCTGTGCGGAACGTGAGCTTGCCGTCCTGAAGATACCAATTCTCGCTGTTTTGACTTAGAAAATCGAATACGTCGCTCACGGCGTTCAGGTTCGCTACCGTTGCATCGATAGAATCGGTAAAAGTGTTTTCCTGTGCTGCCGCCGCCGAGGAGTGAGCGCTCAAGATGATGCCGTACATTTCACGGTATCTTCCGTCAAGCCCGGCGCGCGCGGCATAGGAATCCACCGCTTCGTCCGTCATCATTGCCGTGTATTCCTCTTTGTCCGTTTGCAGTCTTGTGATCAGCTCATCCACCTTTTCCTGGGATTGCTTAAATTCGGGGCCGTCGCTTTGCAGATTTTCCGCCGAAAGGAAAGTGCTGAATGATTCGTCATGCGAAGCGTCGGTAGCGTCGTAAACGGATTGGTAAAGATCCGTCATATAATTTTTATAGGCGTCCTCAACCTGCCCGTATTTTCCGCCTGCAACGCGGCGTGCCAGCAAAGCGTTAAGCTGCTCCCTGTCTATATTTGCCGTGTATTCTTCGCCCACAAGCTCGTTTATCTGCGCCACTTCCGCCATAACGGCGTTGTACTGCTGCGTTTGGCGGTGCATTAAGATTGCAAATATTCCGCCGATTATCGCTATCACCAAAAACAATACGATGATGGCGACTGTGATTTTCTTATTCTTACTCATGTATTATGCCCCTCTGTTGTGGTTTAGCCTTTGTATGCGGTATCCTGCAACCCATACAGTATACTTTTATTATAAACCACACGTTCGCATTTGTCCATATATAATCAATTATTGCAGGTAGTATTCCGCCTGCGCGTTCCGGAGCTCGGCATATTTGCCCCCGCTTGCAAGCAGCTCGGCGTGGGTGCCCGTCTGCACAAGCTCGGCATGGTCAAAAACGGCTATCCGGTCGCAGAAAACACAGCATGAAAGGCGGTTGAGGTCGTTCACAACGAAACGCCCCGCGCCAAGACCTCTCCTTAAATAAAAACTGCAAATCACCCCTTTTTTCAGCTGCGGGGCGCGGCTGCTGATAATAAATACCATATAAGATCAAAGTGCGGGGCCGCATCATTGCAGCCCCGTTGTTTTAAGCGTGCAAAAAAGACCGAGGCTGCATTCCACAGCCCCGGTCTGATCCTTTTATACTACATTACAAACAGCGCCCAGATACCGACTCCGAGCCCGCTGCCCGCCATGAGTACGGCAAGGATGATCGCCGTTATTTTTACCCATTTTCTGCCGTACATCGGTTTATGCCTCCGCTTTCATAACGGCGTTCGCCTCGGCAATAAGCTTATCCGCTTTTTGGCCGGCGGCTTCTTTTGAATCGCCGATTGCGGTGATATACGCTTTTATCTTGGGCTCTGTGCCGCTCGGGCGAACGATAAGCCCGCTGCCGTCCTTTGCCTTATAGGCAAGCACATTTGACTTGGGCAGGTCTATTTTGCTTTCTGCGCCCGTTTCAAGGTCTTTTGCCGTGCTGCTCTGATAATCAGCCGTGTAAACGATCGGCTCGCCTGCAAGGCTTTGGGGCGGCTCAGAACGCAGATTATCCATAATGCCCTGCATGATCTTCATGCCGGCAGCGCCATCGAATTCATAGCTTTTTACCGTGTTGCAGTAGTAGCCGTATTCGGCATAGATGCCGTCCATGACCTCAAGCAGCGTTTTGCCCTGTGATTTATAATAAGCAGCCATTTCGCATATGAGCATGGAGCCGACAACGGCGTCCTTATCCCGTGCGTGTGTGCCGGCAAGGTAGCCGTAGGATTCCTCAAAGCCCATGATGAAATCATCCGCCCTGCCGTCCGCCTCCAGTTGCGTGATCAGCTCGCCGATATATTTAAAGCCCGTGAGCACGTTCTTGAAGGTGCAGTTGTATTTTTTTGCGATCTCCTCAGCAAGGTCTGTGGAAACGAAGGATTTTGCGGCAACCGCGTTCTTTGGCAGGGTGCCGTTCGCTTTCTTTTGCGAAAGCAGGTATTCCAGCAGCATTGCGCCTACTTCATTGCCTGTCATAAGCTCAAATCTGCCGCTGCCGTCGTTCACGGCAATGCCGACTCTGTCGCAGTCCGGGTCGGTTGCAAGCAAAATGTCTGCGCCCTGCGTTTCAGCCGCTTTCAGCGCAAGCTCAAATGCCTGCCTGATCTCCGGGTTGGGGTAGGGGCAGGTGGGGAAATTGCCGTCCGGGTTCTCCTGCTCCGGTACAACGTAAATATCCTTTACGCCGATCCTCGCAAGGATCTTGCGCACCGGCTTGTTACCCGTGCCGTTGAGCGGCGTATAGATGACCTTTAAGCCCGCCTTATCGCATATGCCGGGATTTACGCACTGCTTCTGCACTTCGTCCAGGAAGCTTTCGATCACGTCCTGACCCATATATTCGATAAGCCCGGCGTTTACGGCTTCGTCAAAATCCATGGTTTTGATGCCCGTAAAATAATCCACCTTTTTGATGTATTCGTATGTTTCGGCGGCTTCTTCGTCCGTCATCTGATAGCCGTTATGGTCATAGCATTTGTAGCCGTTGTATTTTGCCGGGTTGTGCGAGGCGGTAAGAATGATACCGCCCTGCGTTTTAAAGTGCCTTATGGCGTAGGAAAGGCAGGGGGTAGGCTCAAGCTCTTTAAAAATATAGACCTTAACGCCGTTTGCGGCAAGCGTTTTCGCCGCCTCTACCGAAAAATAATCGCTCTTTATTCTTGAATCATAGCCGATCGCGCAGGCGGGGGCGTCATAATGCGCGTTGAGAAAATCCGCAAGCCCCTGGGTCGCCCTGCAAACCGTGTAATAATTCATTCTGTTGGTGCCCGCGCCTATAACGCCGCGCAGGCCCGCCGTGCCGAATTCAAGCTCCGTGTAAAACCTGTCGCTGATCTCGTCGTCCTTGCCGTCAATGCTTTTCAGCTCGGCAATCAAATCGGGATCGGCGGTGGCGTTTGCAAGCCATTTGCTGTAAATTTCTTTTATTTCCATAAGATCTCTCCCTTATCTAAATTGGGTCATGAATGGGTAAATTTTCTTTTCGCTTTTATTGTAAACTTATTAAAAAGCATTGTCAATAATATGGCGTTTAAACATTTTATTAATTTCTTTGCCCCGTTTCGGCTTGCAGTATTGCACCTTATTTAGTATACTGTATTTAGTTCCATAATATATCCGTTTTCATTGCGGATTTTTGAAAGCAGGTGCAATTTTATGTTTGCAAAGGCGAAAAGCCTGGGAATATACGGTATGGATGCGTTTTCGGTAATTGTAGAGGCGGATCTCAGCAAGGGTCTGCCGCGTTTTGAGATTGTCGGCCTGCCGGACGCCGCTGTTAAGGAGAGCCGTGAGCGCGTGCGCGCAAGCATAAAAAACTGCCGTTATGATTTCCCGGTCTCCCGCATAACCGTAAATATAGCCCCTGCGGATATTAAGAAAGAGGGCCCGCTGTATGATCTGCCCGTGTTTATCGCGGTACTTGCCGCAACGGGGCAGATCAAGGGCAGTGTTGACGATTACGCTTTTGTGGGCGAACTGTCTTTGGCAGGTGATATACGCCCGTGCAACGGTGTTTTGCCCATGCTCCTCAAAGCGCGGGAGGAGGGTATACCCTCTGTTTTTATTCCGTATGGGAATAAAACGGAGGCGGGCGCCGTAGACGGTATTGATGTTTTTGCCGCAAAGAATATTTTTGAGGTGATCCGTCATATCAGCGGCGAGGAAAGACTCAAACCGTGCTATACGCCCGTTTCGGAACTTGCAACGTATGATGACGCGCTGGATTTTGCAGATGTAAAGGGGCAGGCGGACGCCAAACGCGCGCTGGAGATTGCTGCTGCGGGCGGGCATAACTGCATCATGGTAGGCCCTCCCGGCACGGGAAAATCCATGCTTGCCAAGCGTCTGCCGTCTATCCTGCCGAAAATGACCTTTGAAGAGGAGCTGGAAACCACAAAGATCTATTCCATAGCGGGCGTGCTTCCGCCGAATGTGCAGCTGATCACAAGCAGGCCGTTCAGAAGCCCGCACCATACGATCTCCGCGCAGGGACTCACGGGCGGCGGGCAGAATCCCCGCCCCGGCGAGATCAGCCTTGCCCACAACGGCGTGCTGTTTATGGATGAATTCCCGGAGTTTGACAGGCGTGCCAAGGAGGCGCTGCGCCAGCCGCTGGAGGACGGAAAAATAACCATTTCCCGCAGCGCAGGCACGGTCTCTTATCCGTCCAACATCATGGTGGCGGCGGCAATGAATCCCTGCCCGTGCGGCTATTTGGGGCACCCAACCCGGGAATGCGTCTGCACCGAGGCGGCGCGCAGAAGATACCGCGATAAGGTAAGCGGCCCTATACTGGACAGAATTGATATCCATATAGAGGTGGAGCCTGTTGATTATGACCGCCTGTCCTCAAAAACCAAAGAAGAAAGCTCCGCTTCCATACGGGAAAGGGTAAACCGCGCGCGGGAGATACAAAGAAAGCGCTTTGCGGGCACGGAGATTACCTGCAATGCCAAAATGACGCCGCGCATGACACGCGAATTCTGCATTCTTTCGCCGGATGCGGAAAATCTGCTGAAGCTCAGTTTTGAAAAGCTGGGGCTTTCCGCACGTGCTTATGACAAGATCCTGCGCATCGCCCGCACCATAGCCGATCTGGACGAAAGCGAGAATATAGAGGCCGCGCATATCGCGCAGGCGGTGCAGTACAGAAGTCTGGACAGAAAATATTGGTCGGATTAAATCACCTAAGGAAAGAACCGGGGCTGTTGAAAAGACACCGCCGAAAGCAGTTGCTTTCGGCGGTGTCTTTCATGTTTTAAATTATGGTGTTTTTATTGCTCTACGGGTACGTAATCAAACGCCAGCACATCCGCCGTGCCGAAATATTTTTCAACAAGCGGGGTAAGGGTATCTTCGTCGCTGTAATCCGTGGAGCTGATCTCCAGCACAGCTTCGTTGAAGCCGGTGGAATAATCGTTGGATTTTGCAAAGGCAAAGCCGTATTCAATCGTGTCAAGCGTGCCGTTCAAAACGGTGTAATTTTCATGCCCGCTGAATTTGTAAAGGCTGAAATCATCAATCACAACGGCGTCTATCTCTCCGGCGTCAAGCGCGGCAAAAGCTTCGTCGGCAGATGCGTACTGCGCAGCGGATGCAAGCGCGTTGTTAACAGCGGAATTTTCATTCAGCGCAGCGGCTGCGGCGTCTGAAACAATGCCCGCCCTTGCGCCGGCAAGGGAAGAATAATTGTTTATGGCGCTTGATGCCGGTACAACGGTAACGATATCGTTATGTATAATATCGGCGCTCCAGTTATAATCCTCATTCATCGTGCCGCTGTCCTTATGAGAGGCGCAATAGATAATGGCGTCATATTCATTGCCCTCGGCGTCCGTATAAGCCGTGTCCTCGCCCAGGCGGTAGCCCTCGTCCACCTTGATGAACTGATAATCGTCAAACTCGCCCTTAAAGGAATCAAAGGTTGCGGCTATAAGCTCTGCGTCAAAGCCGGTAAGGCTGCCGTTTTCATCCGTGTAAAGGAACGGCTCAACCTCTTCGGTATAGGCAATCAGCATGGTGGCGTCCGTGATCGTATCGGCATCGCCGCCTTGAGATGAACAGCCTGCAAACAGGCCCGCAATCATAAGCGCGGATAATAGAATGCCGAATATTTTGGTATACTTTTTCAATTTTTATCCCCCTTATAAAGAGATCATCAATGATATAATTCTAAATCAAAATCACTTTAAAGTCAATATAAATCATGCAGCTCGGCAAGCGCAAAGCTTCAAAGCGCACAAATATGTGAAAGTTGCACAAAAATCATGTGCCAAAATTGTGAGATTGACAAATCTATCCTATCGTATTAAAATAACATAGAATAATGATAAACGGAGATTTTAAAAATGTTAACTTTGGACAGAGTGTATAAAGCAGCGTGTGTTTTAAAAGAAATCATCAGGGAAACGGATATGATCTATGCGCCGAATATAAGCAAAAATGCAGAGATTTATCTGAAAACGGAAAATCTTCAGGTCACGGGCTCGTTTAAGATAAGGGGTTCCTATTTTAAGATAAGCCAGCTTTCAGAGGAGGAAAAAAAGCACGGCGTTATCGCCTGCTCTGCGGGCAACCATGCGCAGGGCGTTGCGCTTGCCGCAACAAGAAGCGGAATCAAAAGCATCATCTGCCTGCCGGACGGCGCGCCTATCTCTAAGGTGGAGGCAACAAAACGCTTCGGCGCGCAGGTATGTATGGTAAAGGGCGTGTATGATGACGCTTATAATAAGGCCATAGAGCTCAGAGATAAAGAGGGCTACACTTTTATTCACCCGTTTGACGATGAGGACGTTATCGCAGGTCAGGGCACGATAGGTCTTGAGATCATGGAGCAGCTGCCGAATGCGGACGCGGTCGTTGTGCCCATCGGCGGAGGCGGACTGATCTCCGGCGTTGCGTATACGATCAAGCAGATCAATCCGAAATGCAAGGTATACGGCGTTCAGGCGCAGGGCGCGCCGAGCATGCTCAGGTCTGTTGACGACGGAAAGATCGAAACGCTGCCCAAGGTGCAGACGATCGCAGACGGCATTGCCGTCAAGACCCCCGGTGATGTTACCTATGAAATGGTAAGCAAATATGTGGACGGGATCTTTACGGTCTCCGATGACGAGATCGCCCTTGCCATTCTGACCCTGCTTGAACAGCAAAAGCTGATTTCCGAGGGCGCCGGGGCCGTTCCCGTTGCCGCCGTGCTTGCCGGCAAGATACCGGATATAGACGGCAAAAGGGTCTGCTGCCTTGTTTCAGGCGGTAATATTGACGTTACCATACTATCAAGAGTTATTGAAAGAGGCCTTAAGATGAGCGGCAGAACGGCAAATATCACGATTGCGCTTTCGGATAAGCCCGGTCAGCTTGCGGAGGTCTCAAAGCTGATCTCCCAAACGGGCGCAAACGTTACGAGCGTCAATTATGACAGCACGGATCTGGATATGAACATAACGGATTGCTATTTGCGCATAGGCGTTGAAACAAGGGATTACGCCCATGTTGTGGCAATAAAGAAAACGCTTAAGGACGCGGGCTTTGAGGTCTGCGACTGATCTTAACCGAAGAAATTAAAACGAAAGGGTGTTTGATATGGAATTCATCTCAACGAATAACGCGCCGGGAGCTATCGGCCCGTACAGCCAGGCGGTAAAGGCAAACGGCATGCTGTTTACAAGCGGCCAGATCGCCATTGATCCTGCCACGGGCAATGTGGAGGCGGCAACGATAGAAGGGCAGGCAAAGCAGGTCTGCGAAAATCTGAAGGCGCTTTGCGAAGCGGCGGGAACAAGCCTTGAAAAGACCGTGAAAACGGTGTGCTTCCTTGCGGATATGAATGATTTTGCCGCGTTCAACGAGGTCTACGGCAGCTATTTTACAAAGAAGCCGGCAAGAAGCTGCGTTGCAGTCAAAACGCTTCCCAAAAACGTGCTGTGTGAGGTTGAGCTGATTGCGGAATTATAATTTTTAACTAAAAACACCGCCGAAACGCATTTCAATGCGTTCCGGCGGTTTCTTGTTTTGAGCTTTTTACAGATTGTTTATCCTGTAGACATTGCCGGTAAAGCCTGCGGCATAATAGGCTTCGCCGTCATATGCCAGCGCGGTGAAGATCGGCTCGCCGGCGGATATTTTATTTATAACGCTGCCGTTTTCCGCATTCAGCCTGTAGACGACGCCGTCCGAAGCGCCGAAGACCAGCGTGCCGTTGTCCCAAAGCATATCGGCGTCCGCAGTCTGCGAATCTCCGCTTGTGTAAGGGGCAGTATATACCATGCTGGTGCCGAGCGGGGTATGCCAAAGGATACTGTTCGTTTCAAGGCTGTATGCAACAACGCCCTTATCCGCCGTGGTGATGTAGGCAGTGCTGCCGTTAATCAGCGGTTCGGATGCCGTGGCAAAGTTATAGCCGGTATTGTCCGTCTTGTTTATGATCTCACCGTTTGTTGCGTCTACGGTCATGATTGCGTCGCTGTCCGCAACAAGCAGGGTGTTTTCATCTATAACGGCGGGGGTAGAGCTTCTGAAGCGTATATCCTCGTCCTTGTTTGCCCAAAGCTTTTTGCCCGTCGCCTTATCAAGCGCCGTAAGCGAATCCCAGTGAGAGCTTATGATCAGCCTGTTGCCGTTCAGCACGAATTGCGCTGCGGAGCATTCGCCCTTGCCTCGGTCGTTCGTCCAAACGATATTGCCGCCGTTTTCAATATCTACGGCGGAAACGCAGGCGGCGCAGCCCGCATAAACATAAGTGCCGTCCGTGCATATGCCGGTGCTTGTGTTCAGCGAGGAGCCAAGCGGAATCTTTACCTGCCAGATCTCTTTGCCGTTTTGCGAATCAAGGCAATAAAGATTGCCTTCGCAGTCCTGCGCTATGATCTTGCCGTTTTCAAGCAGCAGGTTGTTTTTAACGGAATTTACGGTCTCAAATTCCCAAAGCGTTTCGCCTGTTTGTGCGTTTATGCAATAGACGCCGCATCTGCGCGGCCAGTTGTCGTCCGCAGTGGCAACGTAAAGCCTGCCGTTGTCGTAAACAGGCTCGCCGAACAGAACGGTCGCCGGCAGCTTTGCTAGCGCGGTCATGCTCTGCGCATCCGGCTGTGTAAAGCGGCCGTCGTCATAATAGTAAAGCGCTGTGGATACCTCGCCTGTGGCGTCAATAGAAATGATGCGGCTTGCGCTCGGCGATTCGTCTATGCCGCCGCAGTCGGGCCGCCCGGTGCTGATTTCAAGCACACCCTCGTTGTTACGCACATAATTATAGTGGTAATGACCGAATACCCATGCGATCAGGTCGTGTTCTTTAAGGTCAAGCTCCTTGCGGTCAAATTCAATCACATAATCCTCTGAAACCGGTTTGTTGTGGTTAAAGATGACGATCTTCATATCCTCGCCGGTGTTTTCAAGGTCGTTTTCAAGCCAGCGCCAGCGGTCGTTTTTATTGTAGCCGGAGGAATAGTCGCCGCCCGTCTGAAACGGCGTTACAACATAATGCACGTTTCCTACCTCAAAGGAATACCAAACGGGGCCGTAGATGCTTTCAAAAAGCTCCTCGCCGTATTTTCCGTCCACATAATCGTGGTTGCCTATTATGTAGCGTACCGGCAGACCCATATTTTCCGTGTTCATATCGGAAAGATGGCGCTTCAGCCCCGGTTCATAGCAGATATCGCCGGTGTGGATCAGAAACGCGGGGTTCTGCTCATCTGCAAGCGCTTTAACATAATCTATCCATTCGCCCACGCCGTCTTCACCGATCTCGGTATCCGATATCTGCAGAAACGAGTGTGCGCTGCCGGCAGCGATCTCCGATCTTTCAAGCGTGAAATCATAGGATACGGTCTGCTTGTCTGCGGGGATATAGTAATCCTCCGTCCAATATCCTGCGGGGGCGGTTACGGTTATAAATCTGGTCTTGCGCCACCCCTTCAATGTAAATTCACCGTTTTCATCCGTTTTCACAACGTTTCTGCCGTCTGTTACGCTGACGCCTTCAACGGGTTCTCCTGTTTCGGAAAAGGTTACCGTGCCGTGGTAGGGGCCGTCATTGGAAAGAATGAAATAGCCGGAAATGATTCCGACAATGGCAATGATAACGATCAGTACAACAAGAATGATAATGGATTTTTTAGACATTTTCCCACTCCCTTTGCATGCAGAGGCAATGCTGCCGTTACGCAGCCAAACAGCCGGCAGCATTGCTCCGTTTCTCTTTAAGCATACACTATTTTATGCTTATAAAGCAATAGATTGTGCAATAATTTTATAAAAAATTGACTGTGCAGCTTAAAACAAAAGATCCCCGCTCCCT
>URED01000050.1 GCA_900546785.1 uncultured Oscillospiraceae bacterium
TTCGTCAAATTCTCCTTTCCCCAAAAAGCCTTGGGCTTTTTGGGGACCCCGATATTGGGCGCCTAATGTCAGGGCTTTTCCGAGACGAGCCTATATTACGGCTTACACGGATTTTTTGCTTCTTGTGCGGCGGGGCGGAATGTGGTAAACTTGTAACATATAAAGCTTAGAGGAGAACGCTATGAGCAACGCTGTTACATACGATATCGATATGCCGGAAGTCTGCTTTGACAGCGCCGGCTTTCTGCTGAAAAACCCGAACAGGGGGCTGCGTGGGGAAACGTATATCACCTTAGGGGAAAACCTGCGCGCGTATCCCGGTGATAAAGAGGATCCTTTTGCGCGCGCCCAAAGGCTGATTGAAAAATACGCGGCCGACTCCCCCACTGTTTTTCAGGCATATGTTTACCTTTGCGATTACGCTTCAAAACAGCTTGACGGACTTGCGTTTGCGCAGCTTGAGAAATTTTTTAAGCTGTTTGAAAAGCACGGCATAAGACTGCTTTTACGGTTTGCGTATGCAACCGAATCCCAGCCCGACGTGCCGTATGAAACGGCGCAGGTGCACCTGACGCAGCTGAAAAAATGGTTTGCCGAAAACGAACGCCTGATTGAAAAAGTGCTTTTTTGCATGCAGACGGGCATCATAGGGTTCTGGGGCGAGGGGCATTCTTATAAAAAGTTCAAGCGCAGGCACGTAAAGGACGTTATCGGCGATGTTTGCCGCCTGGCACCCGCCGGGATCTACAGCCAGGTAAGGACATATTCCATGCTGAAGAAAGTGCCTGCCGAATACGCGGCGCAGGTGGGTATTCATGACGACTACATAACCGGCAATACGGCGCATAAGTGGGCGTTTGTAAAAAGCACGCAGAAAAAGCGCTATACCAAAGTGCTCAACCACGCCCGGTTTACCGTAAACGACGGCGAGATGCCGTGGGGCAGAGCCTATTTGGACGATAAAAAGAGCAAGGGGCACTGCGATGATTTTGACGGCATTGCGGTACTCAAGCAGGTGCAGGCGTATTTTTTGACCACCTTTTCTCTGGAGCACAATTACCGGGAGGATGACGGAAAAATATACAGCATGCAGAAATGGAAAAGCGTATACCTGAGCTACGCGGACTGTGTAAAGCACAAAATAAGCGCCAACCCCGCGCTTTTTAAAGACGCAAACGGCGGCGAGATCAGGCTGAGCGTATTTGATATTCTGAGATACCACCTTGGCTACCAGCTTGCCGTTAAAGACCTTTATACAACGGGAAACGAACTGTTTTTCGGCCTTACAAACTACGGCTTCGCCCCGCCGCTGACATTTGATTATTTTGCGGCGGTATTCAGGGACAAAAGCGGCAAAGAGATTGAGGTACCCTTTAGAAGCTATAACAAGAACGCGCTTTTGAGCGGTAAGACGATCACCTTTAAGGCAGAAATACCGCAGGGATACGCGCCTGCCGGGCTTAAAATGGAAACAAAAAAGGGCAGCGGCATAGGAGCGCGCTTTGCAAACGAATCCATCTTTGCAAACGCAGTGCAGTATTTTAAATAGACCTTGAAACAAGCCATATAATGTGGTAAAATGATTCAGGTTTTTAAAGAATACGAAGTTTGGAGTTGATAAAATGAGCGGCCATTCAAAATGGAGCACGATCAAGAGGAAAAAAGGCGCAAACGACGCGGCAAGGGCAAAGATATTCACAAAAATAGGCCGTGAGCTTGCGGTTGCGGTAAAAAAAGGCGGACCTGATCCCAACGTGAATACTAAACTGAAAGATGTAATCGCCAAGGCAAAGCAGAATAACGTGCCGAATGACAATATTGAGAGAATGCTTAAGAAAGCATCTGGCGACAACGGCGGCGCCGATTATGAGGAGATCATTTACGAGGGTTACGGCCCGAGCGGCGTTGCGGTTGTTGTGGAAGCACTTACGGACAACAGGAACCGCACTGCGGCGGAGGTAAGGCACTGCTTTGACAAGGCCGGCGGCAATATGGGCACTTCCGGCTCCGTTATGTTTATGTTCAGCAGGCAGGGCGTTATCCTGATTGAAAAGGAGGACGTAGACGAGGACGCGCTTATGCTGGACGCGCTTGACGCGGGAGCTACGGATTTCATTGCGGACGACGCCGATGTTTTTGAGATACGCACCGAGCCGAACGATGTTGGTGCAATAAGGGACGATCTGGAAGCAAAGGGCTACACGATCGTTTCAAGCGAAGCCGCATACGTTCCTTCTACCTACACCCGCCTGGAGAGCGAGGACGATATGATGAAGATGAGCCGAATGATCGAGATGTTTGAAGAGGATGACGACGTTCAGGCGATCTGGCACAACTGGGAAAACGAGTACGAGGGATAAGTAAAACAAAGATAATTACAGCAAAACGGGCTTGTTCATTCGAACAAGCCCGTTTGATATTTTGATACTCTGTAGTTCTATGACTTTGACGAATCCGTTTCGGCAGATTTACCGCTTTCGGAATCGGCTTTTTTGACAGAAGATTTTGAAAGAATCTCTTTTTCCTCTTTCATAGCCTTCGCTTTGCTGTCTTTATTACCGCGGGTCATCTGATCGTAAATATCGGACACCTCGTCCACATCACCCTGCGCGATGATCTTGCCGTGATCCAGCAAGATGGCGGTATCGCATATCGCCTTTACCTGCTCTATGCTGTGTGAAACAAAAAGCACGGTTACGCCCTTATCAAACATGGACTGCACTTTTTTAAGGCTCTTCGTGCGGAATTTGGCGTCACCGACCGAAAGCACCTCGTCCAAGATAAGCACATCCGGCTCAACGGCTGTTGCTATGGAGAAACCGAGGCGGGCGCGCATACCGGAAGAATAGTTCTTAAGCGGCACATCGATAAAGTGCCCCAGTTCGGAAAACTCAACGATCTCATCATACTTTGACTGGATATACTCTCTGGAATAGCCGAGGATCGCGCCGTAAAGGAAAATATTTTCCTTGCCGGAATAATTGGGGTCAAACCCGGCGCCGAGCTCCAGCAGGGGCGCGATAACGCCCTGCTTTTCAATCTTGCCGGAAGTGGGCTTGTAAACGCCTACGATCGTTTTGAGCAATGTACTCTTGCCCGCGCCGTTGAAGCCGAGGATCGCAAGGCGCTCGCCTTTTTTTACATCAAAGCTGATATTCTGAAGCGCGTGAAAGCGCTTGTATTCCAGCTTATGTGAAAGGAATTTGATTACGTATTCCTTTAAATTATCAACCTTTTCCTTATTGAGGTTGAAAGACATGGTCACATTCTGAACGGATATTGCAATATCGTCACGCATGGCTGTACCTACCTTTTTCTGATTGATCGAACCTGCCGGCGGCGTCTGCCGCCAAGCTGTCAATCGTCAAAAACAGCGCCCTTTGCACCGCTTGTTACGTGCTGGGCATATCTCTTGATATAACCTGTAAGCTCCTGAACAGGCGGATGCCAGTTTGCTCTTCTCTTGGCAAGCTCTTCATCGGAAACATTGACTTTGAGCACCCTTTCCGGGATGTTGATCTCTATCTCATCGCCGTCCTGAACAAGCGCTATATTGCCGCCTGCTGCCGCTTCGGGGCTGACATGACCGATTGCCGCGCCCCTTGTTGCGCCGCTGAAACGGCCGTCCGTGAGAAGCGCCACGGAGCTGCCGAGACCCATTCCGATAATTGCCGAGGTGGGCGAAAGCATCTCGCGCATGCCCGGGCCGCCTTTGGGACCTTCGTATCTGATAACGACTACATCGCCGGCTGTGATCTTGCCGCCGTTGATCGCCTCGATTGCCTCTTCCTCGCTGTCAAAGCATTTTGCGGGGCCTTTGTGCTGCATCATCTCGGGCAGGACTGCGCCTTTCTTGACTACAGACCCTTCCTCTGCAAGGTTGCCCCAAAGAACGGCAATACCGCCGTCCGCAGAAAACGGATCGTCCAGCGTGCGAATGATCTTGCCGTCTGCATCGGGCGCTTTTGAGATCCTGTCCGCAACGGTGCCGCTTACGGTAAGCGCGTCCGTATTGATGAGGCCGCCCTTTGCAAGCTCCTTCATGACAGCCTGCATGCCGCCCACCTCGTTCAGATCGGTAATAAATACCGAAGACGCGGGGTTGAGCTTGCAGATCTGCGGGGTCTTTCTGCCGTATTCATCAAGCTCTTTCAGGTTGATATCATGGCCTGCGGCGTGCGCAATGGCAGTCAGGTGCAGGATGGTATTGGTGGAACAGCCGATTGCCATATCCGTGCGGATCGCGTTTTCGATCGCTTTTTCCGTAATAATATCGCTGGGCTTGATATCTTCTTTAAGCAGATCCATGACCCTTTCGCCCGCTTCCTTGGCAAGGCGCAGACGCGCGCTCATAACAGCAGGGATCGTGCCGGAGCCGGGGAGCGACATACCGATCGTTTCCGTAAGGCAGTTCATGGAATTGGCGGTATACATACCGCTGCACGAACCGCAGGTGGGGCAGGCCGTATAAGCGCAGCTCTCCAGATTTTCAAGGCTCATATTGCCGGCAAAATATTTGCCGGAATATTCAAACATTTCCGAAAGGCCGATGCCGGTATCCGTTTCTGTGCTTTTGCCGGGGAGCATGGGGCCGCCCGAAATGAAGATACACGGCAGGTTCAGACGGCACGCCGCAAGCAGCATACCGGGAACGATCTTATCGCAGTTCGGAATGAAAACAACGGCGTCAAGCGGATGCGCGGTGAGCATGACCTCTATGGAATCCGCGATCAGCTCGCGTGAGCAAAGGCTGTATTTCATGCCCTTGTGGTTCATGGCAATACCGTCGCACACGCCGATGGTGTTAAACTCAAACGGAACGCCGCCGGCATTTCTGATACCGGCTTTTACCTGCTCCGCTATCTTATCAAGATGCATATGGCCGGGAATATAGTCGCTCTTTGAATTTACTACGGCTACAAACGGTCTTTTCATTTCAAGCTCGTCAATGCCGAGAGCTCGAAGGAGAGAGCGGTGGGAAGCCCTGCCCGGGCCTTCTTTGATTAAATCTGATCTCATAAAAATCACATCTCCTGTTAACCGCAAATCAGCGGAATTAGATTACTTTAAAATTATGATTTATACACCGGCTGCTTTTAAAAACATTGCAGCAATGAGTGCCATAAGCGCAGTAACAAAAATCGAAATACCACTGGCAAAGTAAGACAAACCGGGAACGCCTTTTTTTGTACATACCACCGCAAGCGGGATTGTGATCACACCAAACACGGCAGGTATTATCGGAATCGGATAAAGTTCTGATTTAGCACCCCAACCGTCTATGCCGACACCATTTGTAAAATGCGTGGGAACCGTATCCGGCAAGCCGGATGCAAGGCTGAAAAAGACAAAGAAAAGACACATGGATAAAACGAAAGCCGCTATTGAAATCATGATCGGTCTTTTGTTATATAAAGTAAATGTGTTTTTCATATCTATACTCCCTTACAAACCGAAAAAACGTTCTCCAACTGAAATTGTATTTATTTATCCAGCGGTTTCATTGTGGGGACGAAAGCAACCATCTTTTCAATCTCTCCTAAACCTCCTTATATCTCATAACAGGTCTAAACGGGGGCTCTGATTGATTCACTATATCCCTATAAATTCGTGTAGTTTTTCGGTGGATTGGAGTACAAATTGGTGTAAATGGTGTATAAGCTTTTTATCATCGTCTCCGAAATATTCCTTACTCGTCTGACACTTTATTATACTCGCTTTTGAAATATGAGTCAAGACCTTCAAATTCGGACTGCCGAAGCTCCTTCGTTACATCGGTATAGATATTAAGCGTTGTTGAAATATCCTTATGACCAAGCGTGTCTTGAATGACCTTGACATTCACGCCCGCTTCGCACATTCTCGTCGTAAATGTATGTCTTAATGAATGGCAGCTAAAATGCGGAAGCAGCACTTCGGGATTTTCGTTCTTCAAAAACTGCTCATCATTACAGTCACGAATTATGCGGCGGATTGCTTTATTGAGCGTTCCCTGATGTTGTGGATTGCCGAAGCGATTGATAAAAATGAAATCTGTGTATCCGTCAATGGTAGCGGTACAATGAAGATCGAGCAGCTCCTGCCTTTCCTTTTCCATTATAATTGCCTCTTTCACAAAACTGAGCATTGGCACTTTTCTCTTTCCAGCCGGAGTTTTCGGCGTATTGACATTAAAATAGCAGCCTTTTTTGCTTCCATCGGTGCGGTGGTCATAGTAAACCAAAGTATGATTTACATCAATAACACCGTTCTCCAGATCGACATCACACCATCTTAATCCGGTAAGTTCTCCGACTCGAAGCCCTGTTCCTAAGAAAAGACTTTATGGCTCAAATAAATAGGGGAAACGACCTGCTATCAGGTCGTTTCCCCTATTTATTCCGTAATATCCTCAAAACAAAAGCCAACTTCTCGAACACAACGGATAGCAGAAGGTAAGCTGAGTGCTATCTCACGAAATTTTCTGCGCAGGCCGTATACATGACAGCTTACCGCATTGGCTTCATTTCCCATTGGATCTTCTCCCCATACAGCCTCATAAAGCTGCCTGTATGACAACACCCGCCCTTCATACAAGGCCAGTCGGTAAAGTAGTTCATACTCTTTTGTTGTCAGTAATACCTCCTGCTGATTATAGTATACCTTTCTTTTTCCTGTGTCAATTATGAGGTGGTTAAAAATCAATGTCGGTTCAACTACCATTTCAATCAGCTTCAAATCAGGATGACGCTCCAAAATCTTTGAAATTTCCTCTAAAGCAACATTATCCTGGTCTGATAGTTCCAAAATCACAATTCGTTTGATAATCCCACCTTCCTTCTAAAACAGCCGCCATCGGGCAGATGGCGGCCGTAAAATGTTAGATATTCTGTTCCTTTTTCTTTCTGCTGTAAAGCGTCATGCCAACAGCGCCGGCTCCGGATGCAGCCAGAAGACCAATCCACAGCATCATATTGCTGTTATTGCCGGTCTGGGGGCTTTCTGTTTTCTCAGAAGGCTTGCCAGGCTGTTCGGGCTTGGCTGGGTCAGTCGGGTCTGTAGGGTCTGTAGGAGTAGTGGGGTCGGTGGGCTTTTCGCTGGTTTCAAACGGTGTGTTGGAGCCAAGGATAGCATACTGGCTCAGATGGGTAGTCTCAAATACCAGGAAGTCACCTTCCACCACTGCATCAAAGCGTTCCAGCGGGTCACCCAGATATACCGCCTGATAGTATTTGTAGCCCTTAAGCTGATCAGTCATCGGGATTTTAACCGTCATGGGGTTATCCTTGATTTCCAGAGCTTTACCGTCTTTGCTAACTCTGATCTCGTAAATAGACAGCAGGCCCGGCAGCTCCTCTTTCAGTTCCGGACGGCTTCCCAGCACGCTTTCCTGCGCCATAGTGTCGGCATAAAGCTCTGCTCCCTCCGGTACGCCGTCGGTCAGGGAGATGGAAACGCCGGTATCGGAATAGGTCAGATCCTTAATTTTTCCTTCATCACCGGGCGTCGGAGTCGGCTCTACCGGGTCTTTAACGGGTACTGCCTTGATTACATCGTTGGTGCAGAAGTAATCGAATGTACCTGTTTTTTCAATAACCTGGCTGTAGCCCTCGGGGATTGCATTATGATCCTTGGTAAGATTTCTCATACCCTCAACAGGAGCTGCAATTACAGCTTCTTTTTTATCGCCCCAATAATCCACAATCTCCATCTTGTCGGTAAGTCCCTTGTAAACGGAATACCAAGGTGTTCCTTCTCCGCCTTCAGGAGGATATTCAATCTTATCCGAACCCCAATAGAAGGTTTCGCCGTCTTTTTGAAGTAAGGTCATGGTCGTTGTATTTGAAATTTTTGCGTCAACGGTTTTTCCCTCGGGGTCCTTAGTATAGCCCTCGGGCCATGCTACGCCGGCGGTTTGGCTGACAGCTACCGCGAGATATTCATTTCCACTGGCAAGTCCGTCAACCTTTACAAGCTCAAACACATCAGTTTGACCCTCTGAATACTCATTAGCCTCGAAGAAGTAAATGCCGTAGAGTTTGCCGTCATTGTCCTTTGTGGCAAGCTGCCATGTTCTGTTAGCATAACTTTCTTCATAAATAACAGTTGCACCCACTGCATATTCGCCTTCCACACCGGAGTCAGGGGTCATGGTAAGGGCTGCTTCCAGATTGCCTTGGAAGGGAATGGTTGAGGAGGTAGTAGATACAAAGGCCGCAGAATAAGTGTTTTCACCTGCGCTCTTATACGCTGTCACAGAAGCGTTTGAGCCGACCTTGAGCAGACCCTGTGTTCCCTCAGCCATAAAGCGGATCGCCGCAGTCTGAGATGTTTTGTTTTCATTGATGGTCAGGGAGCCGTCTCCAATAATCTCCAGGTTGCCGCCCCAGCCGAAACCGTATACCACCAGTTCGGAGATATGGTTGTCTCCCACCAGATTAAGCTTCAAATCATCGCCCATCTCGTTGGCGACAAGGATATTGGTCGGGTTGTTGTAGTTGGTCAGGGTAACGGTATTGCTCGCCTTATCATAAACAGCACCTGATACATCGTCAATCTTGCCGCTGTTGGCAAAGAGCGTCTGATACCCATCCTCCGAATTACCGAGCTTGAGGTATGCAAAACTGTAGTCCCCGGACGAGGGGCCGTTCGCCGCAAATGCCGGCACAGCCATTCCAACAGCCATACAAAGCGTCAGCAGTCCTGCAAGCAATTTTCGCTTCAATTTCATAACTGATTTTTCTCCTTTCAAGATAAAATTCATGTGAATAAACGGTTTGATGATTCTCTTTAGGGTATCACCGCCTTTTTCTCTTTATTTCTATGCCATCCGTTCCCCGGTGCGTCGGTTCAGGCAGCCAGGGCGGAACGAATAACCTTCTTTGCCGCAGTTAAAGTTCTTTATGCTTTGGTGAATACCAAAGCATAAAGAAGGGATATCCCTTCTGCGTTTTCAGCTTTCCTGCGTCTCCCATTTGGCGTAGAGATCCATCGGCGCATAGGGCGCTTCCCTGACGGGACGCTCTTTCAGCTCTTCAAGGATTTTAAGCCCTGTTACCGGGCCGGCGGTGCAGGCTTTATCCCTGTACCAGCCGGTGAATACCTTGCCGCTGCTCGTCGGTTTCAGGCAGGTAGCCTCCACATAGAAAAGCTCCTGGTCTGCAAATTCCAGCGACCGCGGCTTCATATACAGCAGATCGGTCCCGTCCGCTTCAAAAGCCCCGCCGTTAGCATGCAGCCTGACGGCGTATCGGGGGTTCCCGTTCTCGTCATTCAGGGCATGCTCGTCTGCCATTTCCGAACGGAACGCCGCCGTGATGAGAACCTTACGCCGCTTGACTTTCTCCGTCTCCACGGCAGGCTTTACCGCTTTGGATGTGACGGGATCTTCCAGGGCCTTGTAGCCGCCGTTTCCGTCCTTTACCATCCATGCGGCAAAGCTTACGGTGACCGGCTCGGCGCCCTCGCCGCCGGGGAAGTGATATTCCACGCCATCCGGCAGGGGGACAGAAAACTTAAGCCTGAGAAACGGCTTCCTGTTGTAATAGAGCTTGCCCTTCAGGAGCCGCGGGTCATCGTTGTCAATGCTTTTATCCTCCGGATTGATCGTCCCGACCAGTGTTTTCCACGTTTTTGTCTCGGGGTCAAGGTAGCGGTAAACCGCCTGGAGCTTGCCGGCCTTTGTATCCACACGGCCCAAATTCACCAGGCCGTCCCTGTAACTGCCATAGTCCGCGCCGCCGTAGTAAAAGCTCAGGGTAACGGGTCCCTTCCACAGCAGGAACAGCAGAGTCAGCAGGCCCAAAAGCAGAATGGCGGCAATCGCGCCGATAGCAAACGGGAGGTTGCTGTTTCCCTCGTCCGAAGGGACGGGGGCACTGTTGTCCGAAGGGGCGGGGGTATTGTTTTCCGAAGGCCCGCCCGGCTCATCCGCCGGCGTGGAGGTATTGCCCGGCACAAAGCCTGCCGGCTCCCACCTTGCGTACAAATCCATCGGCACATAGGGCGCGACATAGGCGGGTTCTTCCTTCAAATCATCGTTAATGTTCAGATAGGTGACCGGCCCGTCGGTGCAGGCCTCGTCCTTGTACCAGCCGGCGAACACCATATCGCCGTTTGACGGCTTAGGACAGGATGCCTCCACGAAAAAGTCGTTCAGAGCGGAATATTCCAGCGACTGCGGGCACACATACAAATGGTCGCTGCCATCCTCCGCAAAGGTTCCGCCATTGGCTCGCAGGATGACGGCATATTTCGGATGTCCGGTCTCTTCATAGGTCAGCGCGTTTTTGTCTATGACAACCGCCGGAAAAGCCGCCTTGATCACGGCGACTCTTTTTCCTTCCTCGTCCGTCACGATTGCGTTCTGAACATCCTCCGCCGTGACGGAACCATCCAGCTCCTTATACCCGCCGTTTCCGTCGCTCACCACCCATGCGGCAAACTCGGTGGTCTCGGGCGGGCTGTATTCGCTGCCGGGGTAGTGGTAGCTCGGACCCTTGGGGAGCGCAACGGAGAAGCTGGAGCTGTCCGCAACCTCCACATCATAATACAGCCACGCTGAACCGATGAGGTCATGGCTGCCGGTGATGCTTTTGTCCGCAGGATTGATGTCCCCTCCAATTTCCTCATCCCCGAAGTTTATTGCCGCATAGAACCGGCCGGCGCCGGTATCAATATTGCCGACGTCAATCCAGCCTTCCTTATATCTGCCGTAGTCCGCGCCGCCGTAGTAAAAGCGGATGGTAAGGGGATCTCCGGCCGCAAAGGCCGGGACGGCCATCCCAAACACCATACAGAGCGTCAGCAGCGCCGCAAACAGTTTTTTCATAAGTCGCCTCCGTTTCTTTCCGGTCCAGCCGGGGAAGGGCGGCCAGGACACATAGTCCCG
Organism: uncultured Oscillospiraceae bacterium; assembly: GCA_900546785.1. Lineage (GTDB taxonomy): Bacteria > Bacillota > Clostridia > Oscillospirales > Acutalibacteraceae > Eubacterium_R > Eubacterium_R faecipullorum. The sequence goes on from URED01000050.1 coordinate 10,871, forward strand.
TTTCCGTCCGCCGCTTCCCGCCGGCTTTTCCGTTTGGTTTCAGGCAGACGGGCTATTTCCCGGCCGCCGCCTTTTTCCGCCTGTAAAGCAGCATTCCCAGCACGCCGCCGCAGGAGGCCAGCATCAGGCTGATCCACAGCATCATGTTGCTGCTGTCCCCGGTCTGGGGGCTTTCTGTTTGCCCAGAAGGCTTGCCCTGCTGTTCGGGCTTGGCTGGATCGGTTGGCTCAGTCGGGTCGGTAGGAGTGGTCGGGTCAGTAGGATCCGTTGGCTCAGTGGGTTCAACCGGCTCCAAAGAGGAACGAACCTGCACATATTTTTCGTTCTGATACTCTGTGCCGGCAGGATCGCCAATAATTTCCTCAGCCGCAGCAGAATCACCGGCCGCTACAACAGGATCGGTGTAGCCAGATAAGTCAGGTTTCCAGCGCATGGCGCCCTTTCCGCCGCTGGCAGTGACAACCGCTCCGTCGGAGATGGTGAAGATCCCCTTCTGATCGCCGCCCAATTCACCAAAGATATCTTCCTGGCCAGCAAAGATACCATAGTGCTCGCCGCTTGCAGAAGAGGCATTTACTACGGTTCCGGCTCCGCTGACGATGACATCACCGCAGATGCCGTGATCGTTTACGGAAGAAATATTCACCTTCGCTCCGTTAATCGCCGTAAGGTCAGTATTAATGCCCGGAGTGCCGAAACCGGCATTCTGAGTTGCATTGTTCTTCGCATTCAGCGTCGCGCCGTCCACCGTCAGTCCGCCGATTGCTCTGAC
>URED01000051.1 GCA_900546785.1 uncultured Oscillospiraceae bacterium
AAGAGTTACAAAAGATTAATCTTACTTCTTGTTATTTGCATCTTATTAAAAGCCGGGAGCTTTCTTTTTGACTATTATGCACCGGAATATCCGAATTTTTGTGGGAGATATACCGTGCCCCTATTGAATACATTTACCAAGGATTGGATATTTTCGTTTTTGCATTTTATGAATTCATTTTTCTTCTTGCTTTTGCATCCGGCAGATTTATTTTTAAAAGCAAAAATACCGAAGCACTGCATCATACGAATTTTGGAAACACTTAATAAACAGACAGCGATAAAAAGGATCCCGCGGAGCATAGCTCTGCGGGATCCTTTTTAGTTTAATAATCATTCTATTGTTTAACTGAATGTTATTCCGCTGCCGTCTGTGTGTTATACTGAACGGGAGCATCCAGAGTGATCCAATAATCTAATGTAAAGCAGTTGGAATTTACGACCTGGCGGACATCTGCACCCGGCGCAACACCAGTTACGGTGACGGTGCCGTTTGCAAGCGCACTGTAAACCGCATCATAAGCCTGCTGATTTTCCTCTGCAACCGTGCTGAGGTACACGCCGTTATTGGAGCAATCGCCCGTATAATTGAAGCCGCCGCGAAAATCCTGAAGGCAAGCTTTGACTGCCGAACCGTAATTCTTAACGGTTGTGGTCAAATAATTATCCCACGTAGTCTGCCAATTCTCTGCCCCTATGCCGAGCTTGGAATAGCTGTAATTCCATGTTGCGTCGGAAACGGCATTACATTCCGGATTGCCGCCGGCGTATACGGCAGATACGCCTTCATCAAACATTTTTTCAACCAAAGCCTGATAACGGTTTACCATGGTATATGTGGTTGACGGAAAATATTCGTTATCCATAACGATATCCGTGCTGAAGCCGTCCTCATCCGAAGTTGACCAATGAGAGAATATATATCCCTCCTGCGGAACTGCGGCAACAACGGATACCACATCACCGGTAACATAGGAGCCGGAACCTGTGGATTCGCCGTTTCCGCCTTCGCCCGTTACAACGGTAACATCAAAAGTGGGCGCTTCGGATTCAACATATACGGGGGTAAGCGTGATATCCTGTGTAGCATCGGAAACATGGACCCAGGTATCCCTGGCATTTATATCGTCTATAACGTCCTCGCCCTCGTCGCTGATCTCCCAGTGATCAAACACCATACCACTTTGAGGCGACGGTGCGATAACGTTGCAGGACTCTCCTGCCATGATATACTGCGTTGAATAAACGGTGCCGTCCTCATAATTGACGGTTACGGGATATGTGGTGGAAGGCGCCTCGGCATAAACAGCGGTAATGGTGCAATCGCACTCCTCAACAAGCAGATTCATCTCCGGTTCATCATCGGAAGAGATATTGACCTTACTGTCCCTTACACCCTCGGTATTGCTGACGCATTCCCAGTGATCAAACACCATGCCCTCCGGTGCGGGATCTGCCGTGATCGTTACATTTTGGCCCCAAGTATATGTACCTGAGCCGGAGCCGTTTTCAACCTGCACAATATAAACATCTTCTGATGATTCATCTATAGGAACATAATTTGCGGTAAGGGTAAAATCATAATTGTAATCAAGCAAAGGAGAATCATAATCCGCATAATCCATTGTTACGGGTATACCGAGCTGATCTGCCGCATACTGCGCACCCTGCACAAAGCCAGCGCCGTATGAGCTGGAAGAATCCGAATTGACAGAGCCGAAATAGCCAAGCTTTGTGTTGCCGGAAATCACGGCGTCATAACCCGCAAGGAATCCGCTTTGAAGGGCATCGAATGAAACCGTCATAACATTTTGGATATAAGCGTCCGTTTCATCAGCCTGAGCATGGGGCGTACCGTCCACAAGAATAAAATTGACATCACTGAACTGCCTTGAAGTCTCATAGACCGCAACCTCAAAAACATCAGTGGGGAGCACGATATACTGCGCGCCTCTTTCAACGGCAAGCTCTATATACTGGATAGCAGCCTCTGTGGAAAGGGTCTCCCCCTCTTCAACCGGTGGCTGATAATATCTGTATGTAATTTCTTCGCCCTCAGCGGCAGAGGCATTTACCTCTTCAACATAAGAAGTGATACCGCTCCAGGCGCTTTCGTTATAAGCGCCGTCATTAACGGTGCCGCCGTCCGTGATCATAACGATATCATAAGTAAGATCCTGTGAATGATTTGAGCAGCCTGCAAATGCAAACACACAGCTCAACACCATTGCAAAACACAAAAGTGAAGAAACAACTTTTTTCATTAACGATTACCCTCCGTCAAAAGAATATCACTAATTAATAATACCAAAATTAGAGAAACTTTGCAATAGGCATTTTGAGGATTGAGATATAAAAAGCCGGCGCCCGACCAACAGGTTATATAATTTGCAGAAATTTTAAGCATATGTATTGACAATCGCGTTCATACTGTGTATACTGTATATATACAGTTAACTGTCAGGAGAAAACAAAATGCTCATATTTATTAACAACCAAAGCGGAGTGCCTATATACGATCAGATCTATCAGCAGATCAAGGCGCAGATCATAAACGGAGAACTGGCGGAGGACGCTCCCCTGCCCTCTATCCGCAGCCTTGCAAAAGAGCTGCACATAAGCGTAATTACCACAAAACGCGCATATGAAGAGCTTGAAAAGGACGGATTTATATATACTGCGCCGGGGCGCGGCTCATTTGTTGCAAAAAAGAATACCGAGCTGCTGCGCGAGGAAACTTTAAAGCAGATCGAAGAACACCTTGACGTGGCTTTGAAGCTGGGCGCGGCATGCGGTTATGACACAAACGACATAATAGACATACTGAGAACCCTGAATGAGGAGGAACAGTGATGAACGCTGTTGAAGTAAAAGACCTGACAAAGAAATTTGAAGGCTTTACACTTGATAAGATCAGTTTTACTTTGCCTGCCGGCTGCATAATGGGGCTTGTGGGCGAAAACGGCGCTGGGAAAAGCACCACGATCAAGCTGCTGCTCGATATGCTCAGAAAGGACGGCGGCACGATATCTATTTTAGGGAAAGACGAAAAGCGCGTTTCAAAAGACGACATCGGCATAGTGTTTGACGAATGCCGTTTTCACGAGGCGTTTACGGCAAAGGATATAAACCGTGTGCTTAAAAATATTTATAAACGATGGGAAGAACAACGGTTCTTTGCTTATCTGAACAGACTTGACGTGCCGAGCGATAAAAGGATCAAGGAACTTTCAAGGGGAACGAAAATGAAGATCTCCATAGCCACGGCGCTGTGCCACGGGGCAAAGCTGCTTTTGCTTGACGAGCCGACTTCGGCGCTTGACCCGGTTGTAAGAGACGAGATGCTGGATATATTCTATGATTTTATCAGCGATGAGGCGCATTCCATAATCATTTCCTCACACATCGTGAGCGATCTGGAAAAGATATGTGATTACATTGCGTTTATGCACAAGGGCAGAATGATCCTGTGTGAGGAAAAAGACAAACTGCTTTCAGAATGCGTGCTTGCGCAGATGAGCGATGCAGAATTTGCCGCGGCAGATAAAAAAGACATAATCGGGAGCCGCAAAACCCAGTTCGGCATCACGGCGGTCGTTAAGAAAAAAGCGGCAGCAAAGATTCAAAACACACAGCCGATCAATCTTGAGGATCTGTTTGTATATATGATAAGGGGTGAGCAGAGATGAAAGGACTTCTGATAAAGGACGCGATACTGATCAAAAAATACTGCTTGTTTCATTTTTTCGTATCCATACTGTTTTTTGCCATATCCGTATTCGGACAGGAGAACCTGTTTTTCGGATATTATGCGGTAACCATGATCTCCATAATACCGATAACGATCTCCGCTTACGACGAACAAACGAAGTGGAACAGCTATGAAGCGATCTTGCCTGTGGGCAGAAAAAACATAGCCGCCGAAAAACACCTGATCACTCTATGTTTGGTTCTGCCGGTAACGCTGATCTATTCTGCAGTGCTGTATTTCGCAAAGGAAGAGAGCCTGAATACGTTTCTGTTAAACGCGGCGATGATGCTGCTGTTCGGAATCATATCACCGTGTATCATACTTCCGATCATCAGCAGATTCGGTTATCTGAAAGGCAGGATCATTAATTTTATAATAATAGCTATACTTGTGGTCATCGCGTCGATCTCCGCGTCCGCTTCCGGAATCATTGAAAGTACAGGCGGCATAAAGCTTACTGGGGGCGTTCTTGCGGCAATCCTGGCAGCTGCGGCAGTTCTGATTTTTATCGCTTCCCTATTGATATCGGCAGCAATATACAGCAAAAAAGAATTCTGAAAAAAGACCTCACGGCTGAATACCGTGAGGTCTTTCCTTCTATTTCAGATAAATATGATGGAGGCGGCAATCAGATACTGCCCGGCGTAATAGAGAAAATGATTTATGAACAGATGGATCGGTTTATCCCAGCCGCGGCTGAAATAGGTGAAATTCAGCACAACGTCTGACAGGGTGAACAGCACGGAGCCGACCGCCATAACGATCATGGACTTTTCTTTGGTTACGAACGCGGCAAATATGGAAACCACCGTTGTAAGCGTAAGGAAAATCACATATGCCAGCACAACTTTTCTGTATTTGCCGTAATGCACTTTCATGATGTTTGCGGAAAAGACCGTTGTGCAGGCGATCGCAACAGCGATCACAACGCATATGAGCGCCCACCACCACTTAAAGCTGTTGTGGTACATGACCGCACCCGAATAAAAGATATGACCCACAAGAAAGAACAGAAAACCCGCTTTCAGATAGGAATTCGCGTCCTGCGGATAGATATATTTTAAATCAAGCGCGATATCGCCGCAAAGCCCGAGAATGCCGCCCATGATAAGCAACGAGCCGTATGCCGGGTAATTGTGCGGATTTGCGTTAAACGCAAAGACCATAGTAAGCAGATAGCAAAGGCTTGAAACGATCTTGAAAAAAAGATTGCGTATACTTGTACCCTTTGCCCTAAAGAACAAAAATATACTTGTAATCACTAAGCCTACGGATAAAGTTATGTAGTAATATGGCATGGCTTAACACCCTCCTGTGATGTGACCAAGGCTTTGAATTTCTTCCTTTTCATTAAGTATATCACAATAAGGGGTATATCTGCAAGTACCCATGCGCAGGGCCCTGCAAAGCAGACTGCCGCAAAGCCGAAAACAGGCGTAAAAACATAGGAAACGAGGATCCTGCCGATCAGTTCTCCTGCTCCGGCGATGGTATTTGCATACGTGTAACCAAGGCCCTGAAGCGTATTTCTGAATACAAACAGGATCGAAACAAAAACATAGCACCCGCCGATCGTGTAAAGATACTGCCGGGCAAAGGACAAGATCTGTTCATTCGGTTCATCAACAAACCACTGTACCACATAAGGTCCTGCAAAGATAAGCACGGCGCTGCAAAAAACAGAAATAGCAACATCAAGCAGGAAAATATTTTTAACGGATTTCAGAATACGGTCATACTGCTTTGCACCGTAATTTTGCGAAACGAAGGTTGAATTGCTGACGCCGAGACCGCTCATCGGGATATTCATGACCTGCTCCACCCTGCCTGCGGCTGTTATTGCCGCGATGGCTGACGAGCCGAAAGCATTTATGGCGGTCTGAAGTACCATGGAGCCGACTGAAGTTATGGTGAACTGAAGTGAAACGGGTATGCCGAGCTTCAGCTGCTCTTTAACAGTCTTTGCGCTGAGCTTCAGATCGGATACCTGAACATGTAAAGGCTGTTCCTTTTTTAACACAAAAACGCCGGCAAACACTGCCGCAACGGCATAAGAGATGACCGTGGCTACCGCCGCGCCCTCAACGCCCATGCCAAAAGTTTTCACAAACAAAATATCCAGCACAAGATTGACGATAACGCTTACAACAAGAAAATAGAGCGGTTTTTTACTGTCCCCGAGCGCGCGTGCGATACCCGTAAAATTATTAAAGAGCATCTGTATGGGCACGCCGAAATAGAGTATATTTATGTAAGAGGAGGAAAGCTCAATAATATCGTTCGGCGTATTGATCAGGCGCAGGATAGGATCAGACACGATATGCGCAGCGACGGCAAAGATAACGCCGATCAGAAAAGAGAGCGCGATGCTGCTGCCCGCATATTTATTCATTGCTTTATATTCCCCCGCACCGAACTTTTGGGCAATGGGGATCGTAAAACCGCTTGTCAGACCGAGCGCGGTGCCTATAATAAAGCTGTTTATGGAGCTGACATTGCCTACGGCGGCAAGCGCCTCAGTACTTACATATCTGCCGACGATGATATTATCCACAAAACTGTAGGAATACTGCAACAAAGAACTGAGCATGATGGGCAGGGCAAACAGGATGACTGCCCTGACGGGATTGCCTTTCAGAAGGTCATTTTTCATACCGCGCACCTCCGTTTTTTTAACAGTATACAACCGCCTGAAAAAATGTCAATACATATTTGAAGAATACGGTAAAATATGTTAAAATCAATTGGTGGTGAGCATTATGATCATACTGATTGCAGGCGCAACGCACACGGGTAAAACGCTGCTTGCGCAAAAGCTTCTTGAAAAATACAAATACCCATACCTTTCGCTCGACCATCTTAAAATGGGGCTTATCCGGAGCGGTAACACGGCGCTTACCCCCGAGGACGACGAAGAACTCACGTCCTATCTTTGGAACATTACCCGGGAAATCATCAAAACGGCAATAGAAAATAAGCAAAACCTGATCATCGAGGGCTGTTACATACCGTTTGACTATCAAAAAGAATTTGAGAATATGTACCTTGCTGAAATCAAATATATATGCCTGATCATGACCAAAGATTACATAGAGAAGAATTTTCAGCTTATCAAGAACAAAGCGAACGCCATTGAAAACAGGCTTGACGATACCGGATTAAGCAAGGAAGAGCTGATGAAGGAAAACGAATATAACCTTGAAAAGGCAAAGCAATATGCCCTGCCCTATCTGCTTATTGATAATGAATACGATATTGATCCGAATAAAATACTATGAAAATTAATATTAGAAAATTCACAGCAGACGACGCAGCTCTGCTTAAAAAATATCAATTTCATCAAATGAACATAAACGATATTGAAAATATGATTTCATTATGGAATAAAAACAAATATGACGGACGGTATTGTGAAGTCTTTGCCGCAGAGTATGACGGCAAGCCCGCGGGCTGGTTTTCAATGACAGAGCTGCCAAACGGCAGGATCAGCATAGGCCCTACCGTATTTGAACCGTACAGGCAAAAGGGGATCGCCTATCAGGCAATGTTCATTCTGCTGAACAAAGCAAAGGAAAACGGATATACCGTTGCAGAGGCGCAAATCAGATTAAACAACCTTGCCAGCATAAAGCTTCACGAAAAGCTTGGGTATGTAAAAGCAAATCAAATTATAAACAGAAACGGGAACGAAGTATTTGTATATACAAAGGATTTATAATGGATTTTGAGAATTCGAAATGGCTGTTTTTTGATCTCGGCTATACGCTGATAGACGAACACGCGGCGCACGAAAAGAGGATAAACGACTGCATAGAATACCAACGCAAACGTTACGGCAGAATATTCACATATGAGCAGATCTATAAAGAAATGTGCCGGGCGTCCGCCGACTACCGCCAGCAGTTTTACGGCGCTATGGAAGCGCTTGGAATAGAGGAAAAAACACCGTACCCAAAAGCGCTTGAAAAACCGTTTGAAGACGCCGAAGCGGTGCTGGAAACGCTGTCTGCAAAATATTCCGTCGGCATCATTGCAAATCAGTCGGCAGGGGCAGAGGAAAGGCTGAAGAAATACGGCCTGAGCCAATATATCAGCCTTTGTATTTCCTCGGCGGAAGCGGGATATGCAAAGCCGGACAGCAGAATCTTTACACTTGCGCTGAACAAGGCAAAATGCCGCGCGCAAAACGCCGTTATGATCGGCGACAGGCTTGACAACGATATATTCCCCGCTAAAAAGCTTGGGATGAGGACCGTGCATATCAAACAGGGCTTCGGCGCATACCAAACGCCAAGATCGGAAGGATATAAGGCGGATATTACGGTAAACAATTTAACTGAATTATTAAAATATTTATGAGGTAGATTATGACCGAAAGAGAAACAATCATCAGACGATGGTTTGATATGTGGCTTGGGCAGGACTGCTCCGGCATTGAGGAAATTTTCACTGAAGATGTGACCTACATCGAAAGCTGGGGTCCGAAATATGAAAGCCTAAATGCTGTCTGCCACTGGTTTAAAGAGTGGAACACACGCGGCAGAGTCCTGAAATGGGAGATAAAACAATTCTTTCACAAAGACTGCCAAACTGTTGTGGAGTGGTATTTTAAGAACACGATGAAGAACGGAACTACCGAAGAATTTGACGGCATGTCACTGATAATATGGTCCGACAACAACAAGATATGCTTTTTAAAGGAATACGGCTGCAACATAAAAAACTATGATCCGTATAAAAACGGCGAAATCCCGCAGTTCAGAGATGAAAATGCAATGTGGTTTTAAAATCCAGACAAAATAAAAGGCGGAGTGCTCCGCCTTTTTATTTTGCCTGTTAAAGCGTTTCAAGGAAAGCGTTTAATTCCTTTCTTGATTTAAACAGATAGGTCTTATTCGGATATTTTGCTTTGATAGAAGCAAATTTTGTTTTGCGCGCTTTTGAATACTGCTTATAAACAAGCCAAAGGAAAAATTCGGGATCTATCTTTTCATTACAGCCCTGTGTAATACTTTCTCTTGACCTGCCCTTATATTCATGATTGCGCCGGAATGCCTGCTTCATGCAAACAAAGCGGTTAAAACAGAGAATGATGATCATATCTGCCTGACTGAGGCGTTCGGGCTGATAAAACTCACTGTAATTCCCGTCTATTACCCAGCTTTCATTTTGCATAAAACGCGCAACGATTTCTTTGCCCTCTTCCCTATCTCGCAGCTGCCAATTTTCTTTGAAATTGACCGTATCAAGATACAAAAGAGGAATGCCGTAATGCACGGCAAGCTGCTTTGCCAGAGTGGATTTTCCGCTACCGCTGTAGCCCATAACTGCTATCTTCATAGAATATCCTTTCTGACTGAGACACAGATTTACTATATCAAAACCTTATAAAAATGTCAACAGCAGTGCATAAAGAAAATTACGTAAAAGAACACCCACGAAACGTAGAATTTGAAAAACAGAAGCAATTAAAAGTCAAGCGTATAATATTTTGCTTTAAAAACGGCACTGCCGTCTGTTTTGGAGTATTCGCCCATATGGTGAAATTTAAGCCCGCATTTTTCCATTACCCTGCCGGAGGCGGGATTGCCCACAGCGTGATCCGAACAGATCTTATTGACTCCAAGTTCGTGGTGCGCAAATTGGATAACGGCTTTCATAGCCTCTGTTGTATAGCCTTTATTCCAGCAGTCATAACGAATATTGTATCCTATGCCCCAATAGCCCGGCATATCCACATTCGGCCCTATTGAACCGCTGCCGATGAGTTTGCCGTTATCCTTGCGTACAAAGCCCCAATTCCATTCCGTTTTATCCGTTTCAACCGAATTCAGCCATTCTATTGCTTGTTTAGTGGAAGTTAAAAGCGGATAAGACATAAATCTGTTCACTATGGGATCGCTACCCCATTCAAAAACGGCTTGTGCGTCTGCAACTGTCAGCGGGCGCAGGATCAGTCTTTCTGTTTTTAGGATCGGTTCTTTGGGAATGATGAGTTCATACATTTTGATCACCTCTTAACAAATAAAAATTTCAATACATTTACCTTGGCAAAGTTACATTCATAATAATTTTCTCTCATTCATTTTTTTCTGAAAATATCGAGCATGTGCATGGAAAGGCCGGTACAGTCGTCCCGCTCGCAGATCGCGTTCAGAAATTTCATGTACTCCGCGAATTCTCTTTTGTTGAGGCGATTCAGCTTGTTATCATAGAGATAGGAAAGCATATCCACGCCGACGAAATGCAGCCGCGTAACATTATAATCTTTCATAAGCGCATCGATCTCCGGCTTTTTGTAAAGGCAAAATACCTCGTTAGGGCTTGATGCGGCATGGTATTCTTCATCTATTCCATATTTCTCAACATATTCAAGAATGCGCCTTTTATAGAACATTTTATACATAGTCGTATCGCTGTTACAATATGCGGCATAAATCACGCCGCCCGTTTTTGCAATGCGTATTGCCTCGCTCAGCGCGCGGTGCTTTTCTTCCGATTGAAACAGATGATACATAGGGCCGAGGAGCAATACAATATCGTATGCATTACTTTCAAGGAAGGAAAGTTCAACCGCATTGCCTTGGTAGATTTTAATATTGTGGTGGGGTTTGATTTTCTTTTCAAATATTCCGATATTGTGTTCAACAAGCTCCACGGCTGTAACGGCATACCCTTTTTCAGCAAGCGCCACAGAATATCTGCCCGTACCTGCACCGATCTCGGCAATTTTAGCACCGGGAAAAAGATATTTTTCTATATATTTCATGGTTATCAAATATTCCGGCAGATGATTTTTTGAGGTAAGCCGCTTATCCTCATCATATTTTGAATAAAATTCTTCTATAATTCCCATTGCTATCACCTCTTACAAAAAAAAGCACTGATAAACGAATGACCGTTCACCAGTGCTTAGATAATACCGCTTTGTAACAACTATGACACCCGATGAACGCACGACAAATAAGCCCCTGCATATGGCACGGACTGCTGTGCGTTATGGGAATTTACACTGAAAATAAACATAGCGATTACCTCTTTTAACCAAAATAACATACGCGACTTAAAAAGTCAAGAAAAAAGCCGGCAAAATGCCGGCTTAAAATTTATATATTATTCACTTACACTTTGATATGCAAGCTCAGGCGTTTTCACATCAGAGATTGAAAAGTGAAAATTGACACCGGTCGTTTTACTTGCGCGGGCGATGATCTGCAAGAATTCGTCAATCTCCGCCTGATCCGCCTCAAACATATCCAGGGCGGAATCAACAAAAATGTCTGTCAGATCATAATCGCTTGCACAAAGCCCCATCAGAAAACCGCTGAGCGCAGAGATCCCGTCAATGTCATAATCCTTTGCATTGATGAGGCGTATCGAGCGCGGGAGTTCCTTAAAAAGCTTATCCGTGCAGTCAACATATACAACGTTGCCTCCGCTTGTTTCTGCCGTGGACACCGCAGCTTCCGCCATAATTCTTGTTTTACCTATACCTTTGATTCCTGTTATGTATTCTACCATAAACAGCACCCCTTAAAAATTATATATCGGTTACTTCCGATATATTCATCATAAAGGATAATTTTGGATATGTATATAACAAAATGTAAATCTTAGGTAAACGATTTTTGAACATGAAAATATGACAAATTCCGCATTTCAAAATACAAAGCCAAATAAAAAGCAAAAAAAGAACCTCACTCGAAATGAGTGAGGTTCAAGGATGTCAGCATCGACCTAT
>URED01000052.1 GCA_900546785.1 uncultured Oscillospiraceae bacterium
AAGACGCCGCACCGGCGCATTTTCAGCATATCGGGTTCGACTCCCGGCAGCTTAAGCCGAAACGTGCGTTTTGAAACACGTTTTCACATTAGCGAACAATATTATATATTAAAAAGAATGGGCTTGTCAACCAAAAAATAATAAATCTTGTAATTATTAAAATTATATATTATAATAACACTATATTTAGTGGTCTTCTTTGCGCTTTACAACAAGAGTGCAAAAAGAGCGCGAAGCATATCAACAAGATAAAGGTGGTTTTCTTTATGATCGGAATAATCGGCGCTATGGATATAGAGATAGAGGCCGTGCAGAAAAGAATAGAAGATCCCGTTTTTGAGGATATTGCCGGCTGTGCGTTTGCCTGCGGGCATATTGACGGCGTTATGGTCGCCGCGGCGCGCTGTAACCCGGGAAAGGTAAACGCGGCGCTCTGCGCACAGATCATGATAGACCGCTTTTCCGCGGATCAGATCATCAATGTGGGCGTGGGCTGCTCGCTCTCCCCCCAGGTCGCCATAAAAAATATCGTTGTTGCAAGCGACGTCTGCCAGTATGATATAGATATGACGGCAATCGGCGAGCCGCGCGGTTTTATTGACGGGCTCAATATGATAAAGATACCCACGGACCCCGATATTTCCGAGCGCCTTGCAAGAATAGCGATAAACTCCGGCGAAAAGATACATCGCGGCACCGTTGCAAGCGGAGATATCTTTATAGCCTCTAAAGAGCTGAAAGAAAAGATCGTAAGCGAATTTTCCGCCATATGCGGCGAAATGGAGGGCGGTGCGATCGCCCATGTTGCCGCGGCGAACGGCATTCCCTTTGCCGTGCTCCGTTCCATAAGCGACGGGGGAGACGACGAAGCCTCTATGGATTACCCCACCTTCAAAAAAACAGCCGCGGAAAAATCCGCGGCGATCATTCTGAAATATATTGAGGGGGAAAAGGCTCAGCTTGCATTTAATCCGTAATAAAGCTGGTCATAATATACTCCTCCGCCTCTTCAATAAGCCGGTGGAGCACATTGCCGTCCATGGAATCAATACCCGTTCTGGATTTATCCTCAATAAAGGCAAAGCGTGAATCCAGCACGGCTATGGCGGCGCTCGCAAGCTCATGGCCAAGGTTATAATCCAGCCTGAACATATCGCTCGGCAGCGCACCTGCCTTTGCAAGCGTCAGCGCGCCGCGATAGATGCACAGCATATAATAATCGTGAAGATACTTAACAAAAGAATTGTCCTTGGAAGAGGCTACCGCCATGTCTATAAGCACCTTTGTTGCCTGCGTCAGTGTGGCAAGCTCGGAATCATCGCCGTCCTCGCCGGCAATGCGGGAAAGATAATCCTCGTCAAGCCCGTAGCGGCTTTTGGAGATGCCGAGCAGGTAATCGGTGGTAACGCCGTAATACTCGCTGCATTTGATAACAAAATCAAGCCCGCACTCGCGTATGCCTTTTTCATAATGGCTCAAAAGCGCCTGGCTGATACCAAGATCCGCCGCCGCCTTTTTCTGGCTGGAGCCGCGCTCTTTTCTGAGCTGAGATAATATTGCGGCAAATTTAGATTTTTTGCCGGAAAATGATTTACTGCTTTCTGCCATAAAAAATTACCCTTTAACAATCAAAAATATTTATTTTCGCACGTTTTTAATGTATATGTTATCGCATGTTATACCGTCAGTAATTATACCGCTTGTAATTCTGTTTGTAAAGGGCAAAATCATTTTGTAAACAATTTGTAATAATTCGTGCTGTTACGGCATATTCCCTGCAAAATCACAGTCAAAAGGGGTGTTGAAAAATGAAAACTTTTACGATATATCTGTTTCGCCACGGAATCACAAAAGGTAATATAAACGCACAGTATATTGGGCGTACGGATTATCCGCTTACTATGGATAGTATATCGCAGCTCAAAAGCATAAAGGTAAAATACCATTATCCGCAGGTGGAGGCGGTGTTCACCTCCCCGCTGAAAAGATGCACCGAATCGGCGGACATCATGTTCCCGAAAAACAATCCCATCGTAATAAACGACTTTGTTGAATACAGCTTCGGCGAATTTGAGGAGCGCACGGCAAAGGAGCTTGAGAACAACGAGGATTTCACGAACTGGCTCAGGGGCGATATGAACGCGCGCCCGCCGTTCGGGGAAAGCAACGCGGAATTTATGCACCGCGTCTGCGCCGCTTTTGAAAAGGTGGTGGACGGGCTGATCAAAACGCAGACCGAGACCAGCGCAATCGTCGGCCACGCCGGCGTGCTTATGACGATCCTTGCCTGCTACGGTCTGCCGGAAGCGCAAATGGCGCACTGGCAGATGGATCCCGGTTACGGCTTCAAGCTGCGCGTTACGCCGTCGCTCTGGATGCGGGCAAATAAAATAGAGGTTGCGGATACGGCGCCGGTTGCCACTCGTGAGAAATAACTGCGCGCTTCTTGCCAAACAACCCCTCAGGCAGCAAAGCTGCCAGCTCCCCTTGCACAGGGGAGCCTATAACGGGAGCCTAATGAAGGGAGCCTAATGTAGGAATGTGAAATCACTTGGGCTGATAGGTCATGCCGCAGGCATGGAAAAGCTTTTTTAATTCGTTTTCATTGAGGTCACGGTAATCGCCGATCTTGAGCATTCCCAGCTTAACGCCTGCTATGGCAATACGCCTGAGGCGGATAACCTCCAAGCCGAAATGCTCCAGCATCTTTCTGATCTCTCTGTTTTTACCCTCATGGATCTTGAATTCAAGCACGGTTCTTTGCGTTTCTTCAACAAGGGTGACTACCTCACACGGCGCCGTTTTGCCGGAATCAATCTCCACGCCCTCGCGCAGTGCCTGCAAAACTTCGTCCTCCACCTTGCCGCGAACGGTTACGCGGTAGGTCTTTGTGATCTCATAAGACGGATGTGTAAGAGCGTTTGCAAGGGCGCCGTCATTCGTCATGAGGAGCAGCCCCTCGGAATCCCGATCCAGCCTGCCTACGGGATAGACGCGCTCTTTCACACCGTCCAGCAGATCCATAACGGTCTTTCTGCCGAGTTCATCTGAAACTGTGGTAACAAACCCGCGCGGCTTATTGAGCATGATATAGCGCGGGCTCTCCTGCCTGCCTATCCTTTTGCCGCGCAGCGTAACGATATCCTTTTTCGGATTGATCTTTGTTCCGAGGGCGGCAACGTGGCCGTTGACCTTTACCCTGCCCTCTTCTATAAGCTGTTCGCATTTGCGCCGGGAAGCAACGCCGCATTCCGCCATAAATTTTTGAAGTCTTACGTCATTTTGATTCGGCATAATGATATTCCGCATTTTCCTGCGCCGTAATATCGGCAACAAAAATTTCCTTTTCTTTATATTTTATAACGGCTTTTCCGAGCTTATCGCCCGCAGACACGGGGCAATAAACAAACGGAAAAGCGTAAAGCTCTACGGTTACAAGATTTTTATTAAGCACGTGCAGTTCTGCAGAGTAGGCACAGTTTATCTCATTCTTTGTGCCGCCGACGGCAGGAACGGCAATCGTATCCGTAAACGTGCAGGATTCATACTTTACAAAGCACTCTTCATAAAGCTTTTTATGATCGTTCCAGTCATCCGGCGCGCCGAGCGTTACGCAAACAAGCGTATTGCCGTTTCGCTGCGCGGTTGAAACAAGGCATCTGCCGGCTTTATCGGTAAAGCCTGTTTTCCCGCCCGTACAGCCCTCCAGCTCCTGCAAAAGGCGATTATGATTATATATCATCTGCTTTTCGCCGTTTATGGTAACTTCATAAGACGACATTGCAAAGATCTCTGAAAAATCGCTGTTTTTAACGGCGTAAGCGGTGAGGAGCGCCATATCGCGCGCGGTGGAATGGTGATCTCCTTCGTCCAGCCCTGACGGCGTAACGAAATAGGAAGCCTCCATGCCAAGGCTCCTTGCCTTTTCATTCATAAGGGCAGAAAAATCCTCAAGACTGCCGGCAAGGAAGATCGCCGCTGCATTGGCTGCGTCATTCCCGGAGGGCAGGAGCATACCGGCAACAAGGTCATAGAGCGTGATCTGATCTCCCTCACGCAGACCGAGCAAAGAGCCGTGCGTATTGACCATATCCCAGGTTACGGTAACGGTCTCAGAGAGTCTGCCGCTCTCGCACGCTATGATCGACGATAGTATTTTTGTAGTTGAGGCTATGGAGCGCTGTTCGTCTGCATTTTTCTGATAAAGGACCTCATATGTATCCGCGTCCATAACGATGGCGCTCGCCGCCGAAATCTGAGCAGAACAGGCAGATAGATCCGGTATCAATGCAAATATGAACAAAGCGCAAAAAACAAATGATAGTTTCCGCAACAAAATGAATCACCCGCTAATTATATGCAGGTGATCGATTTATTATATTTATTTTTCCGATGCAGCTTCCTCAGCAGGCTTATCCGAATCCTTTGCTTTAAGAAGCTGTGAAAGCTGGTCTACCAGCTCAGGGATCATGGCGATCGCGCGGTCTGCAGAAGAAGTATAGTTATTGATCTGCATCATTCTTACCTTTTCGCCCTGAATAACGATGAAAGCGACCGGGGAAATGGTGATTCCGCCGCCGCCGCCACCGCCGAACAGCTCAGCATTCTGCTTGGAGGGGAGATCCGTGCCACCGCTTGTAAAGCCGTAGGACACCTTGGAAACGGGGATCAAAGTGGTATCGCCTGTTTTAATAGGCTCGCCGATGATGGTTGAAACATCAACCATCTCACGCATTTTCTGGAGCGTGTTTTCCATAATTTTGTTTACGGGTGTTTCTTTCATAGCGCTTTTCTCCTTAAAAGAAATTATTTATTTTTAATTAAATTTACAACAAATATTTTGCCGGCGGTAAGCACAACGCGAAGCAGCAGACCTACGCTGACCGAGCCGATGAACTGCAAGCCGTATTCATTGCGCGGGGCGATGAAATCCGGCATGATGAGATCATCGTAATTATCCACTTTCATGCCGCCGAGCACAGCGCCCTTAAACGGGTAATAAAAGGCGCAGACTCTGCCGTACGCGCGGGCGATCTCATCTGCATCGCCGCCGCCGACTATTATTTTAACATAAAAGGAATAAATATGAAAGCCTTTCATTAAAGTTCTTACGGCGCCGGACGCCGTTTCAAGCATATTGGAAACCAGCGACAGGATACCCACGATACCCTCTGTATCCCAAAGATTTTTGAGGTAATTCGGCTTTTTTTCCTTTTGCGCGGCGCTGCCCTTGCCGCTTTTCTTCGTATCAGCATTTTCGGGGGCTTCGGCAGGCGCTTCAGCGGGCGCCGAACCGGCGGCATGTACTTTTTCCTCCGCAGCCGGCAGACTCTGCTCTTTCTGCTTATCCGCAGCGGCAGGCTTTTTCTTTTTGCCCTTTTGCGCTTTCACCTGCTCTGCCTTATTTTTGGGAAAAAGGATAAAATCAAGTATTTTGGTTAACTCGATCTCCTTTTCTATCCACAAAATGCTGATCTTGGTTTGCCATTTATTCGTATATGTTATCGTAAAAGTTGCCGAAACGGAAAGAACAGCGGCTAAAAGGATAACGATAACCGCTATGATGATCACTGCTGTCATTATTCGCCCTCTTCCTGCGTTTCGCCGATTTCTTCTACTATTGTATCATTTTTATCCGCGTCAAACAAGGTGGTTTGGCCATTTTCTTTATTTTCTTCTTCATGTTGAGGCAGATCGGGCAGATCGTCAAGACTCGAAAGCGAAAAGCAGCGCAAAAATCTGTCTGTTGTGCCGTAAACAAGCGGCCTGCCGGGAAGATCAAGCCTGCCCTTTTCCTCTATAAGCCCCTTTTGCACAAGGTTTGAGATAGAACCGGAGCAATCGACGCCCCTGATCTGCTCTATAAAGCTTTTCGTAACGGTTTTGTTATAAGCTATGATAGCCAAGACTTCAAACGCCGCCTGCGAAAGGGGCGTATTCTTTTTTATCTCAAGCAGCTTGCGAACATCGTCTGCATACTCTTCACGGGTACAGAGCTGGTATTTGCCGTCTATCCTGATAAGCCTCAGCCCGCTTTCTCTCTCTGCATAAATATCTTCCAGGCGGGAGAGCATTTTGGTTACGCTTTCCACATCAAGCTCCAGCACATCGGCAAGCCTTGAAGCCTCTACGGGATCTCCGCAGGCGAAAAGCATGGCTTCCAGCCGTGCAAGCACGTTATTCTGTTTATCCATCGCTCTCCACCTCGCTAACGATCTTTACATCGGGATTATCCATAGAGCCGTCAAGCGTGATCTGCTTCGTTTTTGCAAGTTCAAGCACGGCAAGGAACGTAGCAACGATATCGCTTTTTGACTGCGCGTCGCTGAACAGCTTTAAAAATTTGACTCTGCCGCGCTTTTTGAGCTTGCCCATAACAGAGCTTATTTTTGTTGCAACATTTACAAATTTTCTTGCAACGATCTGCCTGAACGAATCCACCGGCGGCGGCAGCTTGCGCTGTGCTCTGCCTGCTGCCGAGATATAGGCGTTCAAAAGCTCCTCGCCCTCGTGAAACCGCTCGTAATCATAATTTACATAGCCCTCCTGCGGCTCACGCACGAAACGGTTAAAGCCGTCCGTCTGCTCGCTGAGCTTTTTAGCCATCAGTTTGCAGTCGCGGTATTCGATAAGCTCGCCCGTAAGTTCCTTTTTAAGCTGCTCCGCCTCTTCATGACGCGGCAGGAGCGACACCGTTTTTATGTATATGAGCCTTGCCGCCATTTCAAGAAAATCGCCGGCGATCTCAAAATCCGCATCCTCCATCCGGCGCACGTAATCAAGATACTGATTGACAAGTTCAACGATGGGTATATCGTTGATATTCAGTTTATGCTTTGAAATAAGGTGTAAAAGAAGATCCATAGGGCCTTCAAACACCTCTAATTTGTAATTTATCTGCTGCATACTACCTCTTTAACCGAAGATGAGATTCGGAATGAAGAATATAAAGTTTGAAAATATTCTGTTCAGAAAAGCGAGCGGGATATTGAGAATGCCTGTGAACAGGAGAATCATAAGCGCGATCATGATATAGCGCTCATAGCGGAAATACTTTTCATAAAGCCTGTCCGGCAGGATCACTGCAAGCACACGTGAGCCGTCCAACGGAGGGATCGGCAACAGATTGAAAACGGCAAGCGAAATGTTGATGCCGGCTGTTAGGGAAATAAGCGACGCAAGGATGCTTACGACCGCAACGCCGCCGAAAAAGTGATCCAGAGCGGCGGAAATAAACGCGGCAATGAAAGCCATAACAAGATTTGAAACAGGCCCGGCGAGCGCCGTAAGCGCTACGCCTTTTCTGTAATCCTTGAACTTAAGCGGATTGATCGGCACCGGTTTTGCATAGCCTATGCCGAAAAGGAAGATCATGATCGTGCCGATGGGATCAAGATGCGCAATGGGGTTGAACGACAGCCTGCCGAGTTTTTTGGCAGTATCATCCCCAAGCTTATATGCGGCAAGGCCGTGGCAAAGCTCGTGGACAGGCAGGCAAAGAAAGACAACGATAGCCCTTGCGATCACCATGTATACAACGACTGCAAAATTGCCGCTTAATATCTCACTGATTATTGAACTCATAAAAAATCACCGTTATTTCCGGGCTGTAGCGATACGTTCGTTACCGTACATATCGCGCTTGACCGTAATATTTTTATAACCGTATTCCTCCAGCAGAGAGGACACTGCTACGCCCTGATCTTCGCCGATCTCGAACAGCAACCAGCCTTCCGGTTTTAAAAAGGCTTTCCATTTTTTTATAATGCACCTGTAAAAATCAAGTCCGTCAGTACCGCCGTCAAGCGCTTCTTTCGGCTCATACTGCACCTCACGCTGGAGCGACTGTATATCGTCTGAACGGATATACGGCGGATTTGAAACAAGAATATCAATACTGTTTTCCGTGATATTAAAAGCAGAAACAGCAAATACATCACCCAAGACGGGATGAACGTTGTTCACGCCTTCCGAATTCTTTAAAAGATACGGCATTGCGTCTGCGCTTTTTTCCACACAGCAGACCTTTGCCGCAGGTACCGCTTTTGCAATGCTGATGCCTATACAGCCGCTGCCGGCGCAAAGATCGTAAACGAGCGGCGACGGGAGCGCTTTTGCCCTCTCAACGGCAAACTGCGTAAGTTCTTCGGTTTCGGGGCGAGGGATCAGCACACCCTTGCCGACAGAAAATTCCGATTCATAGAAATCCCATTTACCAAGCACGTACTGAAGCGGCTCGCCGCTTTTGAGCCGCCACAGGGCATCTGCAACCGGCTTTAGCATAACCGTATCTTCCCTATGGGCTTCATATTCGCTGTTTTTGATACCGGCTATGCTGCATACGATGCAAAGCGCCTTGAATTCCGCCTCATCAACGCCGTTTGCGCTTAGAAAATAAACACAGTAGTTAAAAGCGTCTTTCAGCGTCACTTTATTTCATCATCCTCCGGGTTATCCGTAATGACCGCTTTTATTGCGGCGATACCTACTTCAAGAATATCGTCCGTAGGCTCTTTGGTGGTGAGGCGCTGCATCCAAAGCCCCGGGGCGGAAACGATTTTTACGAAAAGATTATCATGCCTGCCGGCATATCTGATAAACTCGTAGCAAACACCCATAATGATGGGCAAAAACGCAAGCTTAAGAACAAGCCATAAAACTCTGACAGCGGCGATCTCGGGAAAGATCTTAGCAACGATCGTATAAACGATGATACTGAAGATCAGCACAACAAAGATAAACGACGTGCCGCATCTTGGATGAAAGCGCGTGCACTTTTTGGCGTTTTCAACCGTCAGATCAAGCCCCGCCTCATAGCAGGCGATCGACTTATGCTCCGCGCCGTGATACATAAAGAGCCTTTTGATATCTTTCATTCGGCTCACAGCGGCAATATATATTACAAAGATCAATATCTTCATAACGCCCTCTATAAGGCCCTGATAATCTGTTATGGCGCCGCCGGACCACTCGTTAGCCTTATTAAAAACGAGAACGGGCAGATAGAAAAACAAAAGGAACGCCAGAACAACTCCGAGTATTGAGCCAATGGTAGCCACGAAGCTTACAAGCTTTTCTCCGAATTTATCATTGAGCCAGCGTTCAAACTTGCTCATATCCTGTTCTTCAAAATCCTCCATACCGGAGACCTCGGCAGAATACATCAGCGTTTTATAGCCCATGACCATGGATTCAACGAATCCCACTATACCGCGGATAATGGGAATATTGAAAAATTTATTTTTATTGCGCAGGAGCTTGATCGTGTGATATTCCGTCAATATCTCGCCGTCCGGTTTTCTGACGGCTGTTGCCATACCGCGCGGCCCCTGCATCATAACGCCTTCTATCAGCGCCTGACCGCCGACAGAAGTTTTGTGCGTTTTTTTACTCATTTATCATTCACCTTTCAGAGTTATATCCTCATCCGCTATCTGCTGCTGATTGGCAGAAGCAATATCTATCTCCTGCTTAGTCGGCATACTGTCCACGGGAAGATAGATCGTTACCAGCGTACCTCTGCCCTCTTCGCTGTCTATTTCCAGCTTACCCTTGTGGAGATTTACGATTTCGTTGGTTACGGCAAGGCCTATACCCGAGCCTCTTACCGAAACATTGGCTTTATAAAATTTATCAAACACATGGGGCAGATCCTCTTTGGATATTCCGCAGCCCTGGTCTGCAACAGAGATCTTTACGGCGGGCGCATCGTTGAGCTGTGCAAACTCCGCCTTAACGAATATCTTGCTTGGTGCGCGCGAGTATTTCAGCGCGTTATCAAGAATATTCATAAACACCTGCTTTAGCCTGTTCGGATCCGCATCAGCCGGGGCAGCGATCTCGGGAATGCTGTATCTCACTTCTATTCCCTCTCTCATAGCCCTTTCGCAGAACGTGAACACGGTCTCACCCAGCTCCGCAAAGATGTCCGTCTTTACAAGCCTGAGGATCATTCTGCCGCTTTGAAGGCGGCTGAAATCAAGCAGTTCCTCAACAAAGCCCTCCAGCCTTCCCGCTTCCTTAACGATGACCTGCAGACCTTTTACGGTAAGCTCGTCCTGCTGGATCTCTTTGCTGTAAAACAGCGTTTCCGCCCAGCCTTTTATAGAGGTGAGCGGCGTTCTCAGCTCGTGAGATATGGTTGAAATAAAATCGTTTTTCATTTTATCTGCGGTGGCGATCTCTGACGCCATGGAGTTGATAGAATCGCAGAGATTACCTATCTCATCGTCATACTTCTTTTCAATTCTTGAATCCAGCTTGCCGCCTGCTATCTTTTTGGTTGTTTCGGTGATTTCGCGTATCGGGATAATAATGGACCTGATAAAGAACAGGTTGGACAGCAGGATTATGGCAAAGATAAACAGAATGATGAAAAACAGGATGATGATAAGGGCGCTGATCTGCGCGTCTACTTCACCTATAGATGTCATAACACGAACGGCACCCACATTTGTGCCGCGGGAATTCTGAATGACGCGCGTGAACGCCATGATCTTATCGCCGTTTTCGGTTATTCTGCCAACATATTCGCCGGTGCCTTCATTACCCGACATAGCCGATTCATAATCCGGCATAATGCAGTCTTTAATGATAAAGCCGTTTGAGGAGGCGACCACTTCGCCATCGTTATTGATTACCCAAACGGTCGTTTTTTCTTTGTAGGGATAGCTGTCTATGAACTGAGCCGCAGAGGTCTCCAGCGACATACCCGAATCAAGATTTGCCGAAAAATATTCTGCCGAATTGGCCGACGCGCCGGATTCGATAATATTGCTTACGGAGCCGTAGTAATAATTTTTAATAAACACGCTTGCCGCAATGAATGCCGCAATCAGAAGGACAATAACAACCAGCAGTATATTGAGAAAATACCTT
>URED01000053.1 GCA_900546785.1 uncultured Oscillospiraceae bacterium
GGCGCTGCAATGCTCCGGCGCCACCTTAAGCTGGCCGGAAACATGGTGTTTGACAAGCTCTTTAAAAAACGTATCGTCCTTATCCTGCAAAAGATAATCATATCGGATACCGCTGCGGATAAACACCTTTTTGATACCCGGCAGACTGCGCACCGAACGCAGAATATCCAAATATTCGCTGTGATCCGCAATCAGATTCGGGCAGGGCTTGGGCGCCAGGCATTTTTTGCCTTTGCACAGCCCGTGGGTAAGCTGAAAATCGCACGACGGCCGGCGGAAATTTGCAGTGGGGCCGCCTACATCATGGATATACCCCTTGAAATCCGGCATTTGCGTGATCTTTTTTGCCTCTTCAAGGATACTCTCTTTACTGCGCGAGGTAACATAGCGCCCTTGATGGAACTGGATAGAACAGAAATTGCAGCCGCCGTAACAGCCGCGGTTATGCGTTATGGAAAAGCGCACCTCTTCAATCCCGGGAACGCCGCCCATAGCCTCATAGGACGGGTGATACGCGCGCATATAGGGCAGCGCATAGACCTTATCAAGCTCCTGTGTATTCAGCGGCGGCATAGGCTCATTTTGCACAAGCATAAGACCGCCGTGCCTTTGGCGCACTGCGCGGCCGCGGATATGATCCTGCTCGTCCTGCTCAACACGCACGGATTTTGCGTATTCCTGTTTTGAATTTAAACAATTTTCAAGCGACGGCACCTCAACGCCCCTGTATGGCGTATTGCGCACGTCCACGGCATAACAGGTACCCTTAATATCCGTCAGGCAGTTTATCTGCTCGCCTGCATCGAGCCGGTGTGCGATCTCTGCGATCTGCTTTTCGCCCATGCCGTATATCAAAAGATCCGCGCCCGAATCGATCAAAACGGACGGCATGATCTTATCCGCCCAATAATCGTAATGCGCAAAACGGCGCAGTGAAGCCTCCAGCCCGCCGATAATAAGCGGAGAATCCGGATACAGGCGCTTTATGATTTTTGAATACACGGTAACAGCCCTGTCCGGCCGTTTTCCGGCTTTGCCGCCCGGGGTATATGCGTCATTACTGCGTATCTTTTTTGCCGCCGTATAATGAGCAACCATGGAATCTATATTGCCCGCAGTTACAAGAAAGCCGAGGCGCGGCGTGCCGAACTGCGTAAAATCGGAATCTTTTTTCCAATCCGGCTGGCTGAGGATCGCAACACGAAAGCCCTCGCTTTCAAGCACGCGGGAGATTATGGCAACGCCGAAGGACGGGTGATCCACATATGCGTCCCCGGTTATATAAACGAAATCGACGGCATCCCAGCCGCGTTCCTTACACTCTTTAAAATTCACGGGAAGAAAGCTCATAACACGCTCCTGAAATCTATGTTTGTTTTTACGGACTTATTTTAACACACCGCTGCTTTGCTTTGCAACAAAAAGCCGCGCAAAAAGGGGGGCATCAAGACGGGTTCTGCTGATTTTCCCTCTTCTTTTCCCTAAAGGTTTTGCCGTAATATTTTTTAAGCAGGCGCTGGGTTTGGCGCTCGCACAGGCCCAGACTTTGCGAAAGCTCTTTCAGTGTGAAATCGCGGCTGTAGAGAAACATATTTTCAATGATGTAAAAGCGCATATCGTTCAGGTTTTCAAGCTGCCGCTTTGCAACGGAATCAGACGGCGCATAAAGGCGGGCGATCCTTGTTAACAGATTGATCATAAGCCCTGCGGCGGCATATTCCCTGCCGGGCAGGCTGCCTTTAAATTCACGCACGATCTGTGCCGCGCAGGCATTTTCAAACTCCTGATGATAAAAGAAATGCGTTTCCAGAAACAGCTTTGCCTCTTTATCGGGCTGCACGGCTCTTTTTCTTTGCATATAGATATAAATATCTTCAACGGGATCATTTTGATCCGGGATCTGGGAATGGTTTACATTGGGGCCGGTGACGAAGAAATTGCCCGCGCGCATTTTATATTCGCCGGAATCGGTCAGCAGCGTTCCCTGCCCGCTGAGGATGAAATGCAGCTCATAGCTGTTTTGCGAATGGCAGTGCATGGGTATGGCTTCCGTTAAAACGCCGGCGCCGCATTTGACCAGTGAAAAATGAACGCCGCCCCATTCAAAATTGATCATCAGACCGCTTCCTTTCCATTTCAGCATAGCATAAATGCGACAAATAATCAATAAAAATGTCGTATTTTGATATTACGTTTATGCTATAATTGTAGTGGTGATCATTATGAATAAAAAACAGATTAAAAAAGGCATATGCCTGCTGCTTGCGGGCGCGATAGCGGTTTCCCTTTGCGCATGCGCTCCGGAAAGCGCCGATGTAAGCGATATTTTTGACGCTGAAAACAAGATATCCTACTGCACTACGTATAAGGAGCTTTCCGACACAAAGGAAAACAAGACCGACAGCTGGCGCCAGGGCATGATCAGCGGAAACGGCATGCAGGGCTTTATCTCCAGCGGCGCGCCGTACAGTGATTCTCTGATTTTCCAAAACATGCATTTCATTTTGCCGAATGAGAATGTACGTTCCTGCCCCGATACGGCAAACGAGCTTGAAACGGTAAAGCAAAGCATAGTAAACGGGCAGGATATTGTTGACGATTCCAGCTATGACAACGTTTATTATTTTCACCCGGGCGGCGCGCTGCGCATTGCACAGGAAGAGGAAAACGAGAGCGATTACATACGATACACCGATTACGAGACCGCAGAGGTGGGTGTTAAATACACGGATAAAAACGGTACGTGGGAGCGTACCAGCTTCACCTCAAGGGCGGACGGCGTTACGATCACAAGGATCACGCAGTCCGATACCGGCTCAAAAGTAGACCTTACCCTTTCCTATGACGATATTTCAACGATAGCGAATTACGGCAAAGGGAATGAAACGGATCTTTTATATAAAAAGACTGCGCCCGAAAGCTGCGATTACCTTGCGTTTGCGGCGCACTATCCGAACTACGAAAACAGCGAGCTGAAAAACGGCGGCTATGCCACGCTGACCTACATTATAAACGAGGGCGGCACAAAGAGCAGGATAAACGGCGATGCAGTAGAAGACGAGCAATACGCCGGCGCCGACAATCCGCAGATACAGATAACCGGCGCAGACAGCGTTTACCTGATAACAGTTTCCGGTCGCACATACGATATGGGCGCATATGATGATTTTGCAGCGGCAGAAAACTATGAATTGATAGATACGCTTGCCGCAGAATGCAGCGCTGTTGCTCAAAAGTACGGCGCAGACGGTTCATTTGACTATGATGCGGCGCTCAACGAGCACACAAAGCTTCACCAGCCGCAATATGACGCGGTAACGCTTACGCTTGACGGCGGGGACAGCGGACTTTCAAACGAGACGCTGATAAAAGATGCGCGCGGCGAGGACACGATCAGCAGCGCGCTGGCACAAAGAGCGTTTTACAGCGGCAGATACGCATACCTGTGCTGCGCGGGCTATTCCACAAGCAGGCTCTACGGCATGTGGACCGGAGAATGGGACGCCGGCTGGGGAAGCAAATACACGATGGACGCAAATGTCAATCTGCAGATTTCCTCTATGAACACGGGCAATATCAGCTCTGCGCCCGTAGGATATGTTTACTTTCTGCTGCGGCAGATGCCCGATTGGGAAGAGAACGCCCTTGCCACCCACGGCTACACAGACGCGATCCAGGCGCCCGTAAACACGGACGGCGACAAGGCGGTCATAACGGAAACGGCATACACATACCCATTCAGATACTGGAACGCGGGAACTGCATGGATGCTCTATCCGCTGTATGAAGCGCTGCAGTGCTACGGAGATATGCAGATACCGCTGAGCGATGAATTTGATCTTGACGCATTGCGAAGCGTGCTTTCCGTTTCCGAAGCCGACCTTACCGACGCGGATATTGCGGCGATCCGGGAACGCGGCTATCTTGATCTGAGAAGCGAGATCCTGCTCCCGCTGCTGACGAAAGCTGCAAATTACTGGGATCAGATGCTGACGCCCGATTACTATACCGATTCAAACGGCGATATTCATTACGAGGCGGGCAAGACCGAACTTGCAGACGGAGAGTATTACTGCATACTGCCCAGCTATTCGCCTGAAAACAACCCGGCAAATTACCCGAGCCCGTCAACGGCAAACTGCGCGATAGACATTTCGGCATGCAGCAGCACGCTGGAGATGCTTACGGATATCATGAAGAGCGTGGACGAAAATGCGGATACGGGCTATTGGGAACAGATGAGGGCAGATCTGCCGCCGTACCTTTACGATGAAACGGGTGCTCTGAAAGAATGGGCGTGCAACCAGTTTGAGGAAAACAACGAGCACAGGCACCTGAGCCACCTTTACTGCGCATGGCCGATGAACGAAACGCAGGATAACGAGGAACTGAAAGCCGCCTGCATACAGGCTGTTGCAAACCGCAATTCCGAAAATGAGGCGAGCCATGCGCTTGTTCACAGAAGCCTGATTGCGGCAAGACTGAACGACCGCGACGCTTTGAGCCAAGCGCTTGTTGACCTTATGAACAGTAAAATCTACTATAATTCCCTTATGACCAACCATGATTTTGACAGAGGAAGCTGCTACTGCACCGATTTTGCCATAGGGTATCTGGGGATCATAAGCGAAAGCCTGGTATATTCGAACAGCGGCGAGATCAAACTGCTTCCCTGCCTTCCCACCAGCGGATTTGAAGCCGGAGAGATCACGGGGCTGCGCGCCAGAACGCAGGCTGTTATAGACAGCCTGATCTGGAACACGAACGAAGGCACCGTCAGCGTTACGATCACTTCGGATATTGAACAGGCCATAGAGATCTCCTGCGGGCTTTCCGACGAAGTGCAGACGGTAAAGTTTGCCGCAGGCGAAACAAAAACGATAGATTTTTCCGTATAACCGAATCACGCAAAAAACGCTCCCGTGCACATATGTGCGGGAGCGTTTTTTATACTTATATCGTTATTTTAGCTTTGACTTTTGTTACGCGGTATTATTCGCCGCCGTCCTCTGCGGCATGTTTTTCTTTAAGGATACGAACATCTTCTTCCACCTGCTTTTTATGAAGCGGGTACCAGAACCACAAAACGATTGCAAGCAGGATAAATCCGACTGCCGGAACAAGCGTTGCAATATCAAATATGCCCTCTTTTACAGACGGTTCAAACGCCGTATCCTGGGTGTAGCCTACAAGCGACAGCAGCGCGCCTGTAAGGCCCGATGTGGCCGCCTGCCCCATTTTGCGGGCAAAGGAGTAAAGGCCGTAAACGGCGCCGTCCTCCCTTATGCCGTTTCTGATCTCCGAATAATCGATAACATCCGTAACAAGCGCCCATGCAACGATCTGGAAAACGCCGAGGCCGATCCAGCTTATCATCTGAAACGCCGCGTAAACAAACACATTCTGCGGACGGATAAAATACAGCAATACGCATATAAGACCTGCGGCAAAATTGGACACCGCGCCGATCTCCGCCTTGCCGAATCTGCCAGCAAGCGGCTTTGCGGCAAACGCGGCTGCGACCATGCCGACGCCCATCATGACCATGGAAAGCGTTTGCGCCTTGGCATTGCCGTAATAATTTGGGAAAACGTAATTCGCCATCTGCTGCAAAGTGAGCTGCGCTATAAGCATCAGTATCGACGCAACGATGAGCGAGAGCAGGGCGCGATTTTTAAAGGCGTTTTTAAACATAACGCCCACGCTGTTATTTTTCAGCTGCTCGGCGGAAGGCGTTATCTTTACACGCTCTGTGCACATATTATAGCAAAGCAGGTAGCAGATAACGGCAAACAGCGAGCACGCGCCCGCAATGATCGTAAAACGCGGACCGTTTAAAACATCGTTTCCGTTTACCTTATCATACGCTATGAGCGGAATACCGGCAGTGACAACCGCACCTGCAAGCGCACCGCCCATCGTTCTGAACGTGGAGAGGGACTGACGATCTCCCGGATCTGCCGAGATAGCGGAAGCCATAGAACCGTAAGGTATATTTACAGCCGTGTAAAAAACGGAGCCCCAAAGGATATAGGTTATAAAAAGATATACAATTTTTGCGGCGTAAGGTATATCGGAAAGCGCGCTTTGATACATCAAAAAGGAAAAGATCGCAACCGGGCCGCACATTCTGAGGATCCAGGGTTTGAACTTTCCGTGCTTATTGCCCTTGCTGCGGTCACATATCCTGCCCATGCCCACATCTGTAAAAGCGTCTACGATTCTTGCAACCATCATAATGATCCCAACAACATACGGATCCAAACCCATGACATCCGTATAAAATTTAAGCAGGAAAGATGAAGACAGCAGAAAAGTGAAATCGTTGCCGAAATCGCCGAACATATAGCCCAACTTATCCTTGATACCAAACGGTTTAACAGCTTTTTCTTTCATTTTGAATACCTCTTTCGGGTTATTGCAAACGGCAACTGCCGAAACTGCCTATATATTATTATTTTTCGGGCAAACGCAATTATTCACACCGCAAAAGTAATATATATTAAACAAAAATTTATATCTTCGGTATGATTATATTAAATATTTCGCACAAAAACAATAGATTCCGGAAAATTTATACAAATCATACTTTTTGCAATAAATCTAACGAAAAGCGCTCCCGCAGGGAAGTGCTTCCTTCGGGAGCGCTTGATCTATTCGCATGCACAGATTGCCTTGCGCGTCTTAAGAATTGCGGATGAGGATACGGAAAACTCATCAAGCCCCCATTCGATCAATTTGGGGATCATGTTACGGTCTGCCGCAGCCTCGCCGCACATGCCAACGGGAATACCCGCTTTTTTGGCGCTTTCTATAATTCGTTGTATCGCCTTTAAAACAGCCGGATTATTGGAATCATAAAGGTAAGATACCTCTCTGTTTCCTCTGTCCGCCGCCATGGTATACCCTGTTAAGTCGTTCGTGCCGATGCTGAAGAAATCGCTTTCTGCCGCAAGCTCATCTGCAACGAATACGGCTGCCGGCGTTTCCATCATGATGCCGAGCTTAATATCTTTTTTATATTCGGTTCCCTGCGCATCAAGCTCCTGCATACATTCAAGCAGCAATGCTTTTGCGCTTTGCACCTCTTCAACCGTGCAAACCAGCGGAAGCATGATTTTTATATTGCCGAAGCACGCGGCGCGCAGAAGTGCTTTTAGCTGGGTCTTAAACAGCGCCGTATCCTTTAGGCAATACCGAATGGCGCGCAGACCCATAAACGGGTTTTCTTCTTTTTCTATCTGCAGGTAAGGAATATGCTTATCCCCGCCCACATCGAGCGTGCGTATGATGACTTCCCTGCCGCCCATAGCCTTTGCAACGGCGCTGTATGCCTCAAACTGCTCTTCTTCGGACGGAGCATCCTCTCTGTCCATATAAAGAAATTCCGTGCGGAAAAGCCCGATACCTTCCGCGCCGTTGACAACGGCGGAATGAACGTCCTGCGCCTTGGCTATATTGGCATATACCGCTTTTTTTACGCCGCTTTTCGTAACGGTGGGCTTATTGATATACTCTTTGAGCAAAAGCCTTTCCTGCTGCTCCTGCTCTTTTAATGCCGTATACTTTTGAACATCCCCGGCGCTTGGAGAGGCTATAACAACGCCTTTTAAAGCGTCCACGATAAGTTTTTCGCCCGGCGCAAAAATATTATCCGCATCGGCCACGCCCAGAACGCAGGGAATGCCCATTGCGCGCGCGATTATGGCGCTGTGTGACGTTACGCCGCCGACCTCGCCTATGATTGCCTCTACATTCTGCGGGTTAATTTTTGAAGTCATGCTCGGCGTAAAATCAGACGCAATAAGAACAGAACCGGCAGGAACGCGGGAAATATCCACTTCCTCAATACCAAGCAGGATCTTCAGGAGGCTGTTTTTAATATCGTTGACATCCGTGCCCCTTTGGCGCGTAAGCTCATCTTCCGCCGCAGAGAACATGGCGCAGAACATGGAACAGACCTCGTCAACGGCTTTTTCCGCCGGTACGGACGCAGCGTTAATATTCTCTTTCATCTGCCCGATCATGAACGGATCCGCAAGCATAACGAGATGACCTTCCAGGATTTGGGCGTTCTTTTCGCCCGCCTCTTTCTTCAGGGCTTCTATAAGGGCTTTTGTTTGTGCGGTGTATTCTGCAACCGCGCTATCCAGACGTGCACATTCCTTTTCCGCCGTAGTAAAGGCAACGCCGGAATAATCCGGCCTTGCCTCTTTAATAACGACAGCCTTGCCTATGCCGTAGCCCTCGGACACGGCAACACCGCTGTAGGTTTTTGCATTATCCATATCAGTCCATACCGTTTTCAATTAATGACGCTGCCTTTTCAAGCATCTCCGCTTCGTCTGGTCCGCTGCACTTTATTGTTACCTCTGTATCATACTTGATACAGGCAGCCATAACGTTCATAATACTTTTGCCGTTGACTTCCTTATCTCCGGCCTCAAGCGTTATATCTGACTGGAACTTAGCCATTTCGCTTACGAAGATGTTTGCCGGGCGCATGTGAAGCCCCATTTTATCCGCAACTTTTACTGTTTTACTTACCATGTTTACAACCTCCTGTTATCTGAATCATTTATCTGCCGGCGTTCTTTTCTTTTTGAGCAGCGCAAGCATGAGGCAGCCGACGACGGAGCCCGCCACAAGCGCAACAATATAGCCGAGAACGTTATCCACTACGGGGAATACGAATATACCGCCGTGGGGTGCGGGAAGCGAGCAGTTGAACAGAGCCGAGATCGCGCCCGCAACGCCTGAGCCTACGATACAAGAGGGGATCACGCGAAGCGGATCTGCCGCCGCATACGGGATAGCGCCCTCTGTGATGAAGCAAAGACCCATAATATAGTTTACGGGGCCGCCCTTTAATTCTTCCTCAGTCCATCTGTTCTTAAAGAACGTGGTGGCGAGCGCAATGGCGATCGGGGGTACCATACCGCCGATCAGAACGGCAGCCATAGTCCAGTCGTTTGCCGTAGTGGCGTCCGTGATCATGGCAGTGCCGAAAACGTAAGCCGCTTTGTTGAACGGGCCGCCCATATCGGTTGCCATCATTGCCGCAAGAACGATCGAAAGGAGTATTCTGCTTGTTTCGCCGAGCGCCGTAAGTCCGTTTGAAAGCGCGGTGTTCAACAGGCCTACGATCGGGTTGATCAGACACATCAGAAGCCCCATTAACAGCGTGCCCAACAGCGGATAGATGAATACGGGCTTAATACCGTCCATACTCTTCGGCAGGAAAGAAAATATCTTTTTGAGCAGCAGCATAATAAGGCCTGCTGCAAAGCCTGCGATAAGGGCGCCGAGGAAGCCGGAAACGGCAGTATCGTCGCCAACAAGATTCTGGTTTTCGATCAGGCTTTGGAAGGTATAGCCGCTTGAAGCGAACACGCCGCCGATGAAACCGGGAAGCAGACCGGGTCTATCCGCAATAGAGCTTGCGATATACGCCGAAAGCACGGGCAGCATAAGCGCGAACGCCGCTTTACCGATCCAGAATATGATAGCGGCAACCGGGTTCGTATAGCCGAGTGTGGGACCTGCCGGAGTACCGGCGATCGTATCGATAAGAAAGCCGAGCGCGATCAGCACGCCGCCGCCGACTACGAACGGAAGCATATGCGAAACGCCGTTCATAAGGTGCTTATACACCTTTCTGCCGAAGCTTTCCTTTTCCTCTGAATAATCCTCTGCCGAATCGGAAGCGCCGTCGTGATGGTAAACGGGAACGTTGCCGCTCATGATCTTATTTATAAGCTCCTCCGGCTTATTGATACCGGATGAAACGGAGACCTTGAGCACTTTTTTGCCCTCAAAGCGCGCCATCTCAACATTTTTATCAGCGGCTACAATGATGCCGTCACATTCTTCTATCTCTTTTTTGGTAAGCCTGTTTTTAACGCCGCCCGAGCCGTCTGTTTCCGCCTTCAGCGGATAGCCCAGCTTTTCGCCGGCTTTTTCAAGCGCTTCCGCCGCCATATAGGTGTGCGCGATACCCGTGGGACATGCCGTTACGGCAAGTATTCTGTAGCCCTCTTCTTTTTCCGGCTGATCGGCGGGAACTTCGTCCGGATATTTAACGGCTTCCTGCTTATTGATTATGTCAAGGAACTCTTGAGGCGTCTTAGCGGCTCTCAGCGCCGCCGCAAAATCCGCGTCCATAAGCATGACCATAAGACGTGAAAGTATCTCCAGATGAACATCGCCGTCCTCGGTTGCAGCGATCATAAACAACAGATCCGACGGTTTTCCGTCCGGCGCGCCGTAATCCACGCCGCCGGGTACCGTAATTGCCGAAAGTGCCGGCGCCTTTACGGCTGAGGTTTTTGCGTGCGGAACGGCTA
>URED01000054.1 GCA_900546785.1 uncultured Oscillospiraceae bacterium
GCCCGAGCTTGCTTATCAACGAAATTGAGAAGGTTGTAAAACTTGCCAAATCTAAAAACCCGAATGTCATCGTTATGGTGGATAACTGCTACGGCGAGTTTGTGCAAAAGCTTGAACCCTGCGACGTCGGAGCGGATCTTACCGCCGGCTCCCTTATAAAGAATGCAGGCGGGGGAATGGCAAGAACCGGCGGTTACATTGCCGGCAGAAAAGACCTTGTGGAAAAATGCGCTTACAGACTTACTACACCGGGACTGGGAAAAGAAGTAGGCGCTACGCTTGGAATGAACAGAGAGCTTTATATGGGTCTGTTTTATGCGCCCCATACTGTGGGTGAGGCGTTAAAGAGCGCTGTTTATATTTCGGCTCTATACAGCGGTTTCGGTTTTGATACAACGCCGGCATATGACGCTGAGCGCGGCGATATCGTTCAGTCCCTCGGATTAGGCAATGAGGAACGCCTTGTTGCATTTTGCAAGGGCGTTCAAAGCGGCAGCCCCATAGACAGCTTCCTTTCACCAGAGCCGTGGGATATGCCGGGCTACGACAGCAAAGTGGTTATGGCGGCAGGCGCGTTTACGATGGGCTCATCTATTGAGCTTTCCGCTGATGCACCGATCAGAGAACCGTATTATGCATGGATACAGGGCGGCCTAATTTTCCATTCGGCAAAGCTTTGCGCTTTGCTTGCCGCGCAGAAAATGCTTGATGGAGGTCTTCTTGATGTATAATTACAGCGGTATAAAACCTGAAACAATAGAGCTCCTTTCTCTTAACAGATTTCATGATTCAAAGGCTTTTTATGAGGAGCATAAGGAAGAACTGAAACAGGGTGCAACAATACCTATGCGCCAGATGGTGCTTGATCTTTCCAATCTTTTGTGCGATCTTGACCCTTTGATGGATACGAATCCTACCTATATCGTTTCACGCATCAGGCGTGATACCCGCAGAACAAAAAGCAAAATGCTTTACCGTGAAAATCTTTGGGTTATGTTCAGAAGAAACAAAATGCAGTATCCGTTTGCACCATTCTATTGGTTCGAATTTAAGCCGGAGGGCTATGCTTACGGACTCGGCATGTGGACAGGAAGACCCGTTCAGTTTGACGAAGTTCGTAAGCTTATTCTTAAAGAGCCGAAAAGATGGCTTGACGCGGTTCAGTGCTGTGAAAAAGCCGGCCTCAAATATGCGGCTGATGATTTTTATAAAAAGGATAAGGTGCCGAATGCGCCTGCTGAATTAAAAAAATACCTTAACGCCAAAAGCGCCGTGTTTTGCGTATGGAAGCATGATCTGAGCAGGATCGCAACAACGAAGATCATTGATGATATGAGAAAGATGATAAAAACTTCTGCGCCTATGTATCAATTTTTAATAGAGGCGTATGACAATGCGTTTAATGAGGGACTAATTAATGCTGACTATTTCAAAAGATGAATTGCTTTCACTGAAAAGCGGAAGCGATATTAGGGGAACCGCCGTTGAAACAGGAACCGAAAAGGTGCAGCTGACGGATGAGGTCGTCAGTTCTGTATGTACTGCTTTTGTCAGATGGTACAGATCAAAATATAACTGCCGGGAATTTACTGTAGCGGTTGGTCACGATTCCAGAATATCCGCAAACAGGATCAAAACGGCAGCCGTTACGGCTTTTGTTTCTGAGGGCGCATGCGTATATGACTGCGGCCTTTGCGCAACGCCGGCTATGTTTATGGCGGTCGTATCGGATATCAAAGCATCTGCTTCTCTGGAGATTACCGCCTCGCACCATCCGTATCAAAAAAACGGGCTTAAATTCTTTACCCCCGACGGCGGCTTGAACGGCAGCGATGTTACAGAGATACTTGAGCTGGCGTATGATATTGAGCAGGGAACGAAAAGCGGTAAGGTCATCAAATACGATTTTATGAGCGTTTATTCTAAGCACCTGCAAAGTGTGATCGTTCATGACGCAAACTGCGGCGATCTTCCGCTTAAGGGGCTGAAAATATCTGTTGATTCGGGCAACGGTGCAGGCGGTTTTTATGCAGAAAAGGTACTTGCTCCTTTGGGTGCCGATGTCAGCGCAAGCCAGTTTTCCGAGCCGGACGGTATGTTCCCGAATCATGTGCCGAACCCGGAGAATAAACAGGCAATGGAGAGCGCGCAGAATATGGTCTTGAGCAGCGGTTCGGATCTCGGCATTATTTTTGATACGGATGTGGACAGAATGGGCTGCGTTTTTTCCGACGGCACGGAAATAAACAGAAACCGGCTTGTTGCCCTTGCAAGCGTTATTGCGCTCAAAGGCAATCCTGGCGGCACTGTTGTTACGGACAGCCTTACTTCGGACGGTCTGCGAAGCTTTATTGAGAATAACCTCGGCGGGAAACAACTGCGCTTTAAACGCGGATATAAGAATGTTATAAACAAGGCCGTTGAGCTTAACAACGGCGGTATAAATTGCCCGCTTGCCATAGAAACCAGCGGACACGCCGCACTGCGTGAGAATTATTTTCTTGACGACGGAGCTTACCTTGCGGCAAAGATCATTGCGCTCGCCGCTGCTATGAAAAAGCAGGGCAAAGATCTTATTTCACTGCTTGCCGGGCTCAAAGAGCCTGCTGAGAGCATGGAAATAAGAATAGCGATCCGTGAGCCCGATTTTAAAACTTACGGCGAAAGCGTTATCAATGCGGTTGCTGAATTTGCCGAT
The DNA here is from genome assembly GCA_900546785.1 of uncultured Oscillospiraceae bacterium. GTDB lineage: Bacteria > Bacillota > Clostridia > Oscillospirales > Acutalibacteraceae > Eubacterium_R > Eubacterium_R faecipullorum. The sequence continues at coordinate 2,699 of URED01000054.1, forward strand.
TCAAGAAACGGGTGGTCGCTCGAAAAAGAAAATTATGAGGGCGTACGGGTCAATTTCAATGGCGGCTGGTTTTTGCTTCGTCTCTCTGTTCATGACCCGATACTGCCGCTGAATATTGAATGTGAAGAATTCGGAAAAGCAAACAAGATGGCAAGTGAGCTTAAAGAATTTCTAAAAAAGTTTGACAAGCTCGATTTGATTAATTTTGATAAGGTGCAATCATGCTAACTCTGATTTTCGGTCGCGCGGGCTACGGTAAAACGGAATACTGCTTTAATGAAATAAATTCGCTTGTAAAAAGCGGAAATCAGGATATAATACTGCTCACGCCGGAGCAGTATAATTTTACTGCGGAAAAAAGACTGCTTACCGAACTTGGAGAAAGCAAAGTGAATGCAGTTCAAAACCTTTCGTTTACACGGCTTTCCAATGAGCTTAAAAGGCTTTACGGCGGTGAAGCATTGCCTGTGCTTTCGAAAGGCGCAAAGGCTGTTTTAATGAAAAAGGCAATGGAGCTTGTGAAAGATGATCTGAAAGTGTTTGCCGGCAAAACCAAGATGATTTCCTTTATTTCGTCTATGCTTGATATTTATGACGAGATGAAATCATGTGCCAAATCCTGGCAGGAGATACGAACAGCATCTGAAAAGATCGATAAAAAGCTGCTTTCGGGCAAACTTGCAGATATTTCATTGATTGTTGAGAAATATGAAAAACTTATAGACGGTGCCTATTTTGATTCTGCCGACGAATTGACAAGACTTTACCAAAAGCTTGCACAAACCTCCTATATTAAGGGAAAAACCGTTTTTATTGATGGCTTTAACGGCTTTGTTGCGAATGAATATAAGATACTTGAGCTTATTATAAAAGATGCTGAAAACGTTTTCCTTACGCTTACGACCGACTCTTTCGGAAGCAATGAGAATTACGGCCTTTTTTCATACATAAATAAAACTGCCGGCAGTGTAGTGGATATCGCAAAGCAGTATGGGGTAGATTATAATATTGTTCAGCTTGATGTAAATTACAGAACAAATGATAAAGACCTGCTTCTTTGTGAAAAAGAGCTTTTTTCCATGCATGGCAGAAAAGCTGAAGATAAACCGAACTCGGTCTTTGTTTACAGGGCAAAAAGCATTGCCGATGCGTGTGATTATGCCGGACTTATGATAAAAAAACAGCTTAGAAACGGTATTAAGGCTTCTGATATTGCCGTTATTTGCCGTGACGCGCAAAAATACAGAAATCAGCTTGCTTACTCTTTCAGAAAATATGAAGTGCCTTTTTTTGATGATGAACGCCAAAATATCGGTTCTCAGCCGGTTATTGCGCTTGTACGCTTTTTGCTCAGAACGGTTGCGTATTCATTCAGGTCTGAAGATATTTTAAGCCTTGCAAAGACCGGGCTTACAGCATTGGAAAGCGGTGACGTAAACAGCCTTGAAAACTACGTTTACGTTTGGAGCATCAGCGGCGTTAAAAAGTGGAGCGAGCAGTTTGTGAATTCCGCTTCCGGTTTTAAAGCGGAGCTTTCGGCTTCAGATAAGACAGCCCTTGAAAAGCTTAATGCCTCACGCGAATATCTGTATTCCCGCTTAAACAGATTTAAAAATTCAGTTTCTAACGCAACAGCTGCGGATATAAGCGCGGCAATATATAATGCACTGCTCGCTTTCGGCGCAAATAAAAAGCTGCGTTTTCTTGCCGGGGATCTGAACAGTTACGGCAGGAACGTGCTTGCAAACGAGCAGCAGCGGGTGTGGGATCTCCTTATGGAGATCTTAAATGACCTTGCAGTTGTTTCCGGCGATGAAAAAGTATCCGTAAAAGACTATATGGAGCTATTTTCGCTCATGATTAATTCGGAGGATCTGGGCGTTCTTCCTCAGGGCGTTGATTGTGTTCAGTTCGGTCAGGCAGACCGAATGCGTGCGGATAATCCCAAAGTCGTCTTTTTGCTGGGCGCCAATGAAGGCGAATTCCCGAAATCCGTTTTCAGTGGTGGGCTTTTAACTGAAAGTGACCGCGTTATCCTTAATGATAATGATTTCAGCCTTTATTCTTTCGGCGAAACGCTTACATATCAGGAAAGATACTTTGCCTATATGAGCGTCAGCGTTGCCTCCCAAAAGCTTTTCGTCAGCTATGAAGGCAATGCAAAAAATGACGCGCCGTCATCTATAATCACTTCTTTGACTGCGCTTTTCCCGAATTTGGAGATCACAAATTATGAGATGATCCCGGATTTGGAATTGGTTGAGAGCAGGGAGAGCGCGTTTGATCTTATGGCGCAGCGGTTTGATGAAAACAGTTCGTTCTCCGAGTCCCTTAAAAAATATTTTGAAAAAGACGGCAGATATAATGCGGTCAAACAGCTTTACAGCAATGAAGAAATAACATTGGAAAATAAAGAAAACGCGCAAATGCTTTTCGGGAAAGATATGTATCTTTCAGCCTCCCGTCTGGAGGATTATTTTAACTGCCCGTTCAGATATTTCTGTAAGTTCGGGCTCTCTGCCCGTCCCTTGCAAAAAGCGCAGATGAACGCAATGCAGACCGGCACGGTTATTCACTATGTGCTTGAGAATGTGCTGAGCGAATGGGGAACGGATAAACTTTCCGCAGAAAGTGAAGCGCATATCAAGATCATAGTTCATAAATATCTCACGCAGTATTTTGAAACACAGCTTGGAGATACTGCCGAATTTACCAGCCGCTTTAAATATCAGTTTATGCGTATTTCTCAAATGCTTTACAGCGTTTTGCTCCGCCTTAAGCAGGAATTTTCCAATTCGTCGTTTAAGGCGGAAGCCTTTGAGCTTTCAATAGATAATGACGGCGACGTGAAACCTGCTGTTATCGCTCTTGAAAACGGCAGCGTTCGCATTCGCGGTGTTGTTGACAGGGTGGATACGCTTGATAAAGACGGCGTAAAGTACATTCGGGTCGTCGATTATAAATCCGGAAATAAAAAGTTTAATCTGTCTGACGTTATTTACGGCTTGAATCTACAGATGTTTGTTTATCTGTTTTCCATATGCTCTGATAAAAGCAGCAAATATTGCGGACTCCCTGCCGGTGTGCTTTATATGCATGCCTCCAGGGCAGTTTATTCCGTTGACAGCGTTGATGAAAATACCGCCATTGAAAAAGAATCGGATTCGGAATACAAAATGAAAGGCGTTGTTTTGTATGATGAAGAACACGATATTCTGAACGATATGGAGGATGGTGTAAAGGGCAGATTTATTCCGGTTTCTGTTGATAAAAAGGGCAATCTGAAAGGCTGTTTCGCTTCCCTTGAGGGGCTTGGCAGAATCGCCAAAAAGATAAACAGCCTTGTTGCGGAAATGGGCAATAATCTGCATGCAGGCAGGATCGCACAAAATCCCATCGACGGAAAAGGGCACGAACACACCTGCGATTACTGCGATTACGGTGACGTTTGCGCCGCCAGACGATTTATCAATAAACGCGAAATGGTTCCTATGAGCGATCCGGAAGTGATTTCCGCTTTGGAGGAGGTGCATGGCAGTGAGGCAGTGGACTGAACCGCAGCAAAATGCAATAAATGCCGGCGGCGGCAATATTATCGTATCTGCGGCGGCAGGCTCCGGAAAAACTGCCGTTCTTGTGGAGCGGGTAGTCAGGCTGATAACAGATAAAACGGCGCCCGTGGATATTGATAAACTCCTCGTCGTAACCTTCACCATTCCGGCAGCGGCGGAAATGAAAGCACGTATCTCCGCAAGGCTGGAGCAGATGCTCGCCGATGATCCTTCAAATCACCGTATCATGCGGCAGTTATCTCTTTTGCCATCGGCTAAGATCTGCACGATAGACGCTTTTTGCATGAATCTTGTAAGGGAAAATTTTTATGAACTCAATATCAGTCAGGATTTTACCGTGCTCGAAAATTCTGAGGCAAATGTTATATCTGATAATGCACTGAATACCGTTCTTGATGAATTCTATGAGGAAAATGATGCGGACTTTCTCAGACTCGTTGAAGCTCTTTCCGTTCCGAAAGACGAGTCCGGGCTGATTTCCGCCGTTAAAAATGTTTATGATTACATTTCGGCTCAGCCCGCTCCGCTTATCTGGCTTAAAAATGCGGTAGAGGCATACAGACCCGGTCAAAGGTTTCAGGACAGCGCTTGGTATCCCGTTGCCGAAGAATATGTTACGGATAAGCTGAATTATGCGCTTGCGCTTTCCGACAAGTGTATGTCTTATATTGATGCAAAAGACGATTGCGCCGGATATTACAGCGAATTTCTCGGGATCGAAAACAATCAGTGTAAGCTCCTGATACAGGCGCTTGAAAAAGACTGGAATGAATTGGTCGATGTGCTTTCAACCGTATCGTTCAAAAGATTCTACACATCTAAAAAGGATTTTGACGCTCCCGAATATGCCGGCGAGATCGTTGTACGGCGCAATCTGTATAAAAGCATCATACAGTCGCTTGCAAATGAAATAACTATAAGAGCCGAAAGATTTGATGAAGATAACCGCGCCGTATATCCTGTGCTTTCTATGCTCTTGCGTGTTGTTGAAAAATATTCTCTGGAATATGCAGAGCTCAAAGCAGAAAGAAATGGGTACACTTTTTCGGATATCATACACTTTGCCCTCAGCCTGCTTATGGATTTTGATGAAGACGGGAATATCATCCAATCTGCTGCGGCAAAGGAATTACAGGCACAGTATCACGAGATACTTGTGGACGAATATCAGGATACGAACAGCGCGCAGGATACTTTATTCAGCCTGCTGTCCAGCGGTTCCAACCGGTTTATGGTCGGTGATGTAAAACAGAGCATTTACCGGTTCCGTTTGGCTATGCCGTATATCTTTAATCAGAAAAAAGAAACCTATAAAGATTATAATAAGGACGCGCCGGGCGGAGATGCAAAAATAATCCTTGATAAGAATTTCCGTTCAAGGAAAGATATCTGCTCTTTTACCAATTTCCTGTTTTCTCATTTTATGAGTGAAAAGGCAGGCGAACTGGATTACAATGAAAAGGAATATCTGAATTGCGGCGCTACATATCCCGAACGCACTGCGCCGTGTATCAGTATGAAGATCATAGATCACTGTAAATCTGCGGATATGGACGAATTTGAGGCGCTTGAAATCGCAAAACTGATATCTGAAAAGATAAAATCGCATGAAAAGGTTTTTGACGGCGGTAAAGAACGTGATATATGTTACGGAGATTTTGCAGTCTTGCTCAGAAGCACCAGCCGCCATATCGAAAATTATGACCGTATTTTGACAGAATGCGGCATACCTACTGTTTGTGAAACAAAGTCGGATCTGCTTGAATGCGAAGAGATCAAAATGCTGCTCTCTTATTTAAAGGTTATTGATAACCCTACAAGAGATATACCACTGCTTGCCGTATTGACTTCACCTATGTACGGCTTTACAGCGGATGAGCTTGCCGAGATCAAGCTTGAAAGCGATAATACCAAGCGCAGCTTGTATGCGAAAGTCGTAAGCTCTGATTCGGATAAGGCAAAGGCTTTTGTAAATGATATCCAAATGCTTTCCGAAACTGCGGTTACAATGTCCGTTTCCTCTTTTATAAGGTATATTTGCGAGTTTAAAAGTATTTTTGCTTTTGTTAATGCTCTGGGAAACGGCAGGCAAAGAAGCGCAAATATAAATGCGTTTATCTTCTTTGCACAGGGCTTTGATCATTCGGCGGGAGTAGGTTTAACTTCGTTTCTGCGCCTTGTTGACGGTATTGCGCAGACGGACGACGGTTTAAAAGCCGCGGAGCTCAGCACCGGCGGTGAAAATGCCGTCAAGCTTATGAGTATTCATCATTCCAAGGGGCTTGAATTCCCTGTGGTCATACTTGCGGGCACATCAAGGCAGTATAATTACCGTGATCTGAATAATACGGTGCTTTTTAACGAGCATCTTGGGATTTCAATCAAACGACATAACGAAGAAAAACTTTGCAGAACGGAAACTTTGCCGCATAAGGTGCTCAAAAACGTAAATAAAAACGCCGCTTTGAGTGAAAATCTGCGCGTGCTTTATGTTGCGATTACGCGGGCAAAAGAGCAGTTTATTCCGTTTATGAGTTTTGAAAATCTGCAAAGCCGTATTGAAAAAAATTCCGCAAGAATTGCCGACGGCACTATCGAGCCCTGTGTCTGCCGCGATATAAACAGTGATGCTGATTTCCTGCTTTGCAGTGCGCTTTTGCATAAAGACGGCGAAGAACTGAGGTCTTATTCCGCCGTTCATATTCAAACTGCACAAAGCGAATTTGACATGGATGCAGAGATTGCGGAATTTAATCAAACGCCCGAAATGATTTCCGTACAGGCGCAGGAGGAGGCAAATGAAGATTATATAAGGCTTATCGATGAACGTGTGAATTATATATATCCGGGATTAAAAGACCTCAATATCGTTTCAAAGCTTAATGCCTCACAGCTAGACGGCAATGAAAATGATACACAGTATTTTGCGCTTTCAAAGCCCGCGTTTATGAATGAGGGCGGACTGACGCCCGGGCAAAAAGGTACGGCAATGCACACCTTTATGCAGTTTTGCGATTATGCGGCTGCAAGGGATGACCTTCCCGGCGAGATAGAAAGGCTGCAGTCTTTGGGATTTCTGACAAAGATACAGGCGGATTCACTCAACATGGTTCAGCTTCGGGATTTCTTCAGCGGCAGTTTTGCCAAGCGTATCTTTTGCGCAGAGAAGATATACAGGGAGCTGAAGATATCGTCGTTCCTTGAAGCAAACAGAATCTTTGATACGGATTCAAATGAAAAGGTGCTTGTGCGCGGTATTGCGGACTGCGTTTTTGAGGAACAGGGCAGTCTTGTGCTTGTTGATTATAAAACGGACAGAGTGAAATCCGAACAGGAACTGCTTGACAGATATAAGAATCAAATCGCTTTTTACAGAGAGGTTATTGAAAAAACGCTGAAGAAACCTGTAAAATCAGCAGTATTATACTCGTTTTATATGTCAAAAGTGTGCGAATACTGATTATTTGCAAAAAAACTCTTGCATTTTGTACCGACTTGTGGTATTATTCTTTAGCATTATAAGTTTTTAATTAAAGAGGTGAAAACAATGAAAAAATCAATTCATCCCGATTATGTTGATTGCACAGTAAGATGCGCTTGCGGCGCTACTTATGAAACCAAAAGCACAAAAAGTGAGCTCAAGGTAGATATTTGTTCCAAATGCCATCCTTTTTACACCGGCAAACAGAAGCTTGTTGATACGGG
>URED01000055.1 GCA_900546785.1 uncultured Oscillospiraceae bacterium
TCGCAATACATATATCCAGATTTCCGGTAAAATCTATATAGCCGATTCCGCCGCCGTAGATGCCGCGCCTGTTGTTCTCCAGCTCGTCAATGATCTGCATTGCCCGCAGCTTAGGCGCGCCGGAGAGCGTTCCCGCCGGCAAAACGGCGTCCACCGCGTCAACAGCGTCATACCCGTCCTCTATTTCGGAGGACACTTCGGAGCCGATGTGCATAACATGGCTGAATTTAAGGATATCCATATACTTTTCAACCTTAACGCTGCCGAATCTGCTTATTTTGCCAAGGTCGTTCCTGCCGAGGTCAACAAGCATATTGTGCTCCGCCCGTTCCTTTTCGTCCCGTAAAAGCTCTGCCTGAAGCGCCTCGTCCTCCTGCGGCGTTCGCCCCCTTTTTCTTGTGCCCGCAAGCGGGTAGGTGAAGAGCCTGCCGTCTTTCAGCTTAACAAGCGTTTCCGGGCTTGCGCCGGCAAGCTCAATATTGCCGGACGAAAAATAAAACATATATGGGCTGGGATTGAGCCTGCAAAGCTGTTCGTAAGTATAAAACAGAGAACCTTCAAACTCCGCCTCATACCTGTTTGAGAGCACCGCCTGAAAAATATCTCCCTCTTTTATATAATGCTTGGCGCGCTCCACCATTTCGCAGTACTGCGCTTTGTCAAACAGCGGCTTCGGCTGTGATTTTAGCCTTGGCCTTTTCAGCGTTGCCGGCTCGCCGTTTTCAAGGATATCCAGCATGATCTCTATCTCTTTTTTTGCCGCGCCGTAATTTTCCCGCGGCTTATCGGTCTTCATATTTGCTATAAGGAACACGGTTCCTTCTTTATTATCAAACGCAAGCACCTTATCAAACAGCATCAGATCAACATCTTTAAAATGAGAATCGTCCTTTGACTTCGGTTCAAACCCCTTGACGGCGTATCTTGCGTAATCATAACCGAAAAAGCCTACCAGCCCGCCTGTAAAATCGGGCAGCCCGTTCATCTTGGGGCTTCTGTATTCGGCAAGTATCTTTCTAATGTGCGCCTGCGGAGCGCCGTTAAAGCGGCGCACGCCGAATGTATCCGTTATCTTTACCTCATACCCGCGGCAGGTGATCTCAAGCTTAGGGTCATAGCCCAAAAAAGTGTATCTGCCGTGATTTTCCCTGTCCTCACACGATTCCAGCATATAACAGTGCGAGCTTACATTTTTGAATTTCAACAGCGCCTTTTCAGGCGATATGCTTGTTTTCAGCTTGCAGTAAAGCGGTATTGCGCCGTAGACCTGCGCTTTTTGCATTGCTTCTTTTATTGACGGATATACAGTCATGCTATTCCTCCTCTGAATTTATGGATTTTGACCGATGAAAATCAAACGCAATACGGTTTTAAGCGGTTTGCTGTTGCTTGATTCCCGTCGGCTTTCGCAGAGAAGGCCGCAAAAATACAAAAAGCCCCGGCAGTATATTGCAAATGCAATATACTGCCGGGGACGAATAAACTTCGCGGTGCCACCCCGTTTTGCGGATAGATTCCGCACTCTCTGCAAGGTACCAACATACCTCCGGCCACTTACGCAGGCCTCGCGTTGCGTGATACTCGGCAAAACTGCCTTTGAACGCACCCTCAGCGGTCCATTTAGCAAGCCGTTTACTGCCGCATTCCAGCTCCCGCGGCTCTCTGTGAGTTCGTATCCTGCTTTTATCTCCGCCTCATCGGTTTGGGGATATTCACTTGTTGGAATTATAATATCACCGATTTAAAGTTTTGTCAAGTGCTGAGAAATAGTTTTTGAGCAGTTTTACCAGCCGAGGCGAACGATAACGATCTCGCAGCTGCCGGTGCCGCCCTTAAGAGCCGCAGAATGGCCCTCCGGGGTGTAGATATCTATTCTGCCCTTTTGCGAAAGCCTGCTGCCTCCGCGGTCAACAACCGTGTAATTGGCGCCGTCCACCTGAATGACGGAGCCGAGCGGAAGCCAGTTGCATGCAACGTAATACGGATTCGGCATGCCGTTATAGACCTTTTTGCCCGAGGCGGTAACGCCGTTTGACTTGCCGCAGCATTTTACACACGCGCAGTAATGGGTGTATTTGCCGCTTATCTTCTGGCCGAGCGTGTAGCCGTTTTTGCTCTGCACGCCGTTCGGCTCAACGTCCGCCGCTTTGGTGCCGACGTATTTTACCTCTGTAACAGGCTCCTTTGTAACGGTTGAGGAAAGCTCGTTTTTAGACTGCTCCTCGCCGTTTACATATGTTATCTCGTACGTAACGGATTTTTCGCCGTCAACGCCCTTTGTTTCTGTTCTGGATTCGCCGATCTCCATATCGGAATCGGTTTTGGTTTCGGTGTCATGATCGATCGTTTCGCTGACCGTAACGGTTTTGGTTTCCACCCTGTATACGGTTATCGTCATACCGTCCTCAACCTCTGTTTCAAGAGCTGGTTCGGTATAATCATCTGCGTCCAGCGTTATGCCTGCATAGGCAATGACCTCTGCCACGGTAGAATCCGATACACTGATATTATAGGTCTCTCCGTCCGCTTCAACAGTAACCTCAAGCGGTGCGGAAACGATGATGACCATTCCGTTTTCCACAGCGTCCTCAGCCGAATAGTTGAGCGCGCTGCTTTCGCCGTTGATACCGATCTCGGAAAGCGCCTCGCCAACCGTATCGGCATAAACATCATACGGCGTGATCACATCGCCAAGCTGAATGTTTACGGTATTTAATCTGTCCACCTTTATGGTGCCGCCCTCGCCCGCGGTAAAGCCCGTGATATCGAGCCTGTCATTTGCGCCGAGCGCGATGTTTGCCTCTTCAAGGATTTCGATTGGTTCTGTTTCCTCTGTTGCAACCGTGATCTGCCTGCCGTTATCATCAATAACAACATTGTATTGCATTGCCATGCCCGCAAAAGCGCTTGTGGTAAAGATGCAAACAATAAGCACGAACGCGATTACCGCTGTCGCCATAAAACCGGTTACCCGTTTAAAGGGCGACACGCCTGATTCATTAATCATCTTAATCTCCTTTTTGTGCACTTGAGCCATAATATTGGCTGTGCTGAAATGCGGCATCGGCGCTTTGTATTTGGGCATTCTTTTATAATGCCCATAGCGCTTCTGCCGGCGGAAAGTTTTCCGCATCAGAGCCTGTGTCTTTTCAGAACACACGCCGCTCTGCCTTTAGTATTTCTCAAGCTTTTGGCATTATAGTTATTTTTGCATAAGGTGTCAAGCCGAAAATTTCTTGTTTTTTGTGCAACTTTCACAATAAACCAAAAGGTTACACCGTTGTAACTTTTAAGCCGACCCAACATCTTGTGGTTTTTTCTTTTAGCGATTTAATGCGCGAAAGTAAATTTTTGGTTATTTTAAAAGAAATCGCAAAATCGGGCTTTATAATTTTGTAACTTTTTGGCTCTTAAAAAGCTAAAACACCTATATTTTGTGGTTTCGCTTTGATTTTCTGCAATTTGGCATCTATATATAGAGTTAACTTTTGTAATCTTTTTTGCATAAACCGGTTCATTTTTCATATATATAATAGGTAATTAATAAATATATAAATAATATATAAGAAAGAACCGGGCTTTTCTTGCTTTTTTTGATTGACATTGAAAAGTCTATACTATATAATATGACGTGTAAAAAATATGTCTCAGTAGCTCAGTTGGATAGAGCGACCGCCTCCTAAGCGGTAGGTCGGAGGTTCGAATCCCCTCTGGGACGCCACGCCGGAACAGGGTTCGCTTTGTTCCGGCTTACTTTTTGCTTTCTGCACATAAGCATACTGCTTTTCAACCTAAAAAATTTCTTGACTTAAAGCAGCTTTAATGTTTTATAATATAAATAAGGGCAAAAGGCGCAAAGCCTTTACACCGAAATTTTTAGGAGGAATAGACATGGCCGATAACAAAAAAGTGCCCGCCACCGGCGGAGAGCATTATATTCCGTATAACGAGCGCACGGGCGGCGAATCCACCGTATATTTCACAAGGGATCTTTCCGCCGAGGGGCTTAGAAAGATCTTTCAGCGCGTAGCCGGCCCGCTTACGGGAAAAATAGGCATAAAGCTGCACACGGGCGAACCGCACGGGCCAAACATAGTGCCCAGACCTTGGGTGGAGGCGCTTATCAAAAACGATCTGCCCGGGGCAAATATAGTGGAAACCAACACCTACTATGAGGGCGGCAGATATACAACTGAGGCGCACCGCGAAACGCTGAAAACAAACGGCTGGACCTTCTGCCCCGTTGATATCATGGACGAGGACGGCACCGCTCCGCTTCCCGTTAACGGCGGCAAATGGTTTACGGAAATGTATATGGGCAAAAATATTCTGAATTATGATTCGCTGTTTGTGCTCACGCATTTCAAAGGGCATATGATGGGCGGCTTCGGCGGTTCCAACAAAAATATAGGCATAGGCTGCGCAGACGGCAGGATCGGCAAAAAGATGATCCACACTGCCGAGGGCTCCGACGATATGTGGAGCATTGCCCAGGAAGAACTTATGGAAAGAATGACGGAATCTTCAAAGGCAACCGTTGACCATTTCAAGGATCATATCACGTTTGTAAACGTTCTGCGCAATATGAGCGTTTCGTGCGACTGTGAGGGCGTGGACGCCGCGCCGGTCGTTACGCCGAACATCGGCATCGTGGCATCTACGGATATTCTTGCCGTTGACCAGGCCTCCGTAGACCTTGTGTACGCGCTTAAAGAAGACGAGCACCATGACCTGGTTGAAAGGATAGAAACGCGCCACGGTCTCCGCCAGCTCTCTTATATGAAAGAGCTGGGCATGGGAAATGACAGGTATAAGCTGATAGACATTGACAACGGTGACTGCGAGCTCTCTCTGAAAGACGCAGTCAAGGACGTTGTGCCGTTTACCGCAGAATAATTCGGCTCCTTAAGAATTTTGCTGTTTGCATCGGCTTTGCCGTTGTAAACAGCTTTTCTTTTTGTTTCTTTTTTTGTTAAGTTGCTAAACAATACTTGACAAGCCTATCCATAGGCGCTATAATATGGAAAACAAGGAGGCGGCGTATATGCAGTGCGAGATATCCAAAAACTTTTTTGATATGGTAAGCGAGATCTATGCAGAGCAGAAACAGCCTGTGGACTGCGGCGGCAAATTTATGCTGTACCGGTCCGAGATCAATCTGCTGCGGCTGATCGGCAGCTGCCCGGATTCCAATGTAAGCGAGCTTTCCGCAAGATCGGGCGTTACCAAAAGCGCCGTAACGCAGATCAGCGTTAAATTATCTGAAAAAGGGCTTATAGAAACCTACAAAAGCCCCCATAATAAAAAGGAAAAATATCTCAGGCTCACTGCCGAGGGCATAGAGGCAAAAAAGCACTATGAGGAGCTAAACGCCCGCGCCGCGGCAGGCATGCGCGAATATCTTTGCGCACTGAGCATAGAGGAAAAGAAAACGATTATGCGCTTTATTCAAAAGGCAAAGGAATATATGCCGGTAAGCAGCTTCAGCTGCTCTTGCGAGGGGCAAAACGGCGTTCCGTGCCTTGCCGGCGGAACAGAAAGGAGCAAAACAGATGCTTGAGCTTAAAAACATCTCGTTTTCCGTTGAGGACGAAAACAGCAAAAAGAAAAAAGAGATCTTAAATAATATAAACCTGAATATAGAGGAGGACAGCTTTGTGGTTATAACCGGCCCGAACGGCGGCGGCAAATCCACGCTTGCAAAGATCATTATGGGCATAGAAAAACCCACCGCAGGGCAGATCTTCTATAAAGGGCAGGATATCACCGGGCTGGATATAGACGAACGCGCCAAGCTGGGCATTGGCTTTGCCTTTCAGCAGCCGGTGCGCTTCAAGGGACTTACGGTGCGCGATCTTTTAAGCATCGCCGTAAACAAGGCGGTAGATACGCATGAGCTTTGTGGCTATCTTTCCGAAGTGGGCCTGTGCGCCGCCGATTACATCAACAGAGAGATCAATGCAAGCCTCTCCGGCGGTGAGCTTAAAAGGATAGAGATTGCCATGCTCATGGCGCGCGGTGTAGATTTTTCGCTGTTTGACGAGCCGGAGGCGGGCATAGACCTTTGGAGCTTTAATAACCTGATCGCCGTTTTTGAAAAGCTTAGGGACGCAAAGCACGGCGCGGTAGTGATCATCTCCCACCAGGAAAGAATACTTGAGATCGCGGATAAGCTTGTTGTTGTATCCGGCGGGGAGATCACGGCGCAGGGCGCAAAGGCGGATATACTGCCCGAGCTGCTCACCGATTCAAGCGCGTGCAGATTCTATAAAGCAAGGAGGAGCGCAGATGAATAATATAAAAAGCAACCCGATCTTAGGCGGGCTTCTGAAAACGATTGCCGGTATAGCCGATACGCCCAAAGGCGCTTACAATATAAGAGTTGACGGGCAGGGGATCGGCAGGCAGAGCACGGAGAATATAGAGATTGTTCCGAAGCCGGAGGGCAAGGGCATAGAGATCTACGTTAAACCCGGCACCAAGGGCGAAAACGTGCACATTCCCGTTGTGGTTGACCAAAGCGGTTTTCAGGATCTTGTATACAACGATTTTTATATAGGCGACGGCGCTGACGTGGACATCATTGCCGGCTGCGGTATCCATAACGACGGCGAACATCTTTCGCAGCATGACGGCATACACACTTTCCACGTAGGCAAAAACGCCAAGGTGCGCTATGTTGAAAAGCATTACGGCGAGGGAAACGGCAGCGGAGAGCGTGTGCTGAATCCCGTAACCGTGGTACACCTTGAAAAGGGCGCCTACCTTGAAATGGAAACGGTGCAGATAGAGGGCGTGGATTCCACAAAGCGCGTAACGAACGCCGATCTTAAGGAAAATGCACAGCTGGTCATCAAAGAAAAGATCATGACGAGCGGCAACCAGACGGCAACAACGGATTTCACGGTTGAGCTAAACGGTAATAATTCCAGCGCGGAGATCAGCTCGCGCTCCGTTGCCAAGGGCAATTCCAAGCAGGAATTTTATTCCGCGCTGCACGGCAATGCGGAGTGCGCCGGCCATTCGGAGTGCGATTCCATCATTATGGAAAACGGCTTTGTCAAATCCGTGCCGGAGATCATTGCCAACGACGTGAACGCTTCCCTGATTCACGAGGCGGCAATCGGCAAGATCGCGGGCGAGCAGATCACCAAGCTGATGACGCTTGGCCTTTCCCACGAGGAAGCGGAGGCGCAGATCGTTAAAGGATTTTTAAAATAAAGCATGAGGGGAAATCCGCCCTTAAAAAACAGTTTCGAATTTATCTCTCTTGCTTAAAGAACTGCGAATACCGCACAGGCTTCGCGGTTCTTTTCTTTTTCTCTGCCGTCAAGGTTTTTACGCTTTACGGTTGAAGTTTTGATATGGATTTGTTAATATAGATTTAATAAAAACCACCAAGGGGTATCATCATGAAGCGTATCATAGAAAAGGCTGTGAATTCCGCCGCGGAGCTGATTGCTTCGTTCAATTCGGTCTCTCAAAAAAAGGTTGCGGCGGATCAGTGCGAAAAAACAGATAAAAGCAATGCGCAGCTGTTTGCAAGAGCGGCGGCAGAAGGCGCAGTGCTGCTGAAAAACAACGGCGTTCTGCCGCTGGAAAACAAAGAATGTGTTTCTGTTTTCGGCAGGGTGCAGGTAAACTGGTTTTACACGGGTTACGGTTCCGGAGGAGATGTGAACAGACCGTATGAGGTGAATCTGCTTGACGGCATCCGCGCCTGCGGCAAGCTTTCGCTCAACGAGCGCCTTGCGCAGAAATACGAAAAATGGTGCGCCGCGCCGGAAAACAGGATCAAAGACGCCGTTTGGGGCATGTGGCCGCGTTTTTACCCGGAAATGCCCATAGAAGCTGCGGATATCTTTAGGGCTTCAAGGGAATCGGACTGTGCTGTTGTGGTAATAGGGCGCTCCTCCGGGGAGGACAGGGACTGCGCGCTTGAAAAGGGCAGCTGGTACCTTACGGACGAGGAACGCCGCCTTTTAAACGTTGTTACGGATTATTTTAAGAGCACCGTTGTGCTGCTGAATATAGGCTGCATTATGGATCTGGCGTGGCTGGAAGAATACGAAGATAAGATCAGCGCGGCGCTGCTTTTGTGGCAGGGCGGGCAGGAGAGCGGCACGGCGGCCGCAGACCTGCTCTGCGGCAAAGTAAATCCCTGCGGCGCGCTTGCGGATACCGTTGCAAAAACCTATGAGGATCACCCGAGCGCGGCGGATTTTGCAAACCGTGATCATAACGATTACACGGAGGATATCTACGTAGGCTACCGTTTTTTTGAAACATTTGCAAAAGACCGCGTACTCTACCCGTTCGGCCACGGGCTGAGCTACACGGATTTTGAGATCCGGCTGAAAAGCGCGCAGCCGAGCGAAAGCGGATTTCTCTTTAACATCACGGTAAAGAACACCGGGAAAAGAGCCGGTAAAACGCCGTTTATGCTTTACGTAGAAAAGCCGCAGGGCGTTCTGGGCAACCCCGTGCGCGAGCTTGCCGCGTTCGGCAAGACCGGGCTTTTACAGCCGGGCGAGGCGCAAAATGCGCAGCTGTACGTTTCCCTTTATCGGCTCACTTCCTATGATTCGCAGGGCATTTGCGGCAGCCGCAGCGCTTACGTGCTGCAGGCGGGCGAGCATAAGTTTTTCCTTGGCAAGGCGGTGAGCGCCGCAGCGGCCGTCTATATCTATTATCAGGAGGAAACCGCCGTTTTTGAGCGCCTTTCTGAAAATCTTGCGCCGCAAAATGAATTTGATATTATAAATCCCGTAAAAAGCATAAACGGCTATATCCCGGTAAAACGGCCCTGCCCGCGCAGAAAGACCGATCTTCGCCAAAAGATCATAGACGAACTTCCCGAGGCGGCGCCGCCCTCCTGCCGCAGTGATATTTCCTTTTACGATGTTGCAGACGGCAGGGTGAGCATGGAAGAATTTGTTTCCACGCTGAGCCTTGACGAGCTGGAAGCGATCACGCGCGGCGATTACACGATGGGCAGCGCACTCGGCGCGGCGGGCAACGCCGGAGCTTTCGGCGGCGTACTGCAGTCGCTCAGAGATAAGGGCGTTCCCCCTGTTATCACCACGGACGGTCCCTCCGGCATACGCCTCAGCGCAAAATGCTCGCTCATTCCCATAGGCTCCCTGCTTGCCTGCGCGTTTGACACGGCGCTTGTTGAGGAGGTCTATTCGGCGATCGCCGCAGAGATGCTTGAAAAAGGCAGCGATGTGCTGCTTGCCCCGGGCATGAATATACACAGAAACCCGCTTTGCGGCAGAAATTTTGAATATTACTCGGAAGATCCTTACGTTGCCGGCAAAGCAGCCGCGGCGGCGGTGCGCGGGATACAGAGCCACGGCGGCTCCGCGTGCCCCAAACACTTTGCCTGCAACAACCAGGAATTTGCCAGAACAAAAAATGATTCCCGTGTTTCCGAGCGTGCGCTCAGGGAGATCTATCTGAAGGGCTTTGAGATCTGTGTCAAAGAAGCGCAGCCGAAAAACATAATGACCTCTTACAACAAGATAAACGGCGTTTACAGCCATTACAATTACGAGCTTTGCACAGATATCCTGCGAAAAGAATGGGGCTATAAAGGCAATGTTATGACGGACTGGTGGATGCAAAAAGGCGTAAGTCCCGAATTTCCGAAGCTCCGTGACAATGCCTACAGAGT
>URED01000056.1 GCA_900546785.1 uncultured Oscillospiraceae bacterium
ATGTAACGGTAGCGTACACAAGCGATGAAGTAACCGCAGTACCTACAGTTGCAGCAGTAGATGAAACGCTTAATTCAAGCGGACAGGTAAGATTCCTTGCGTCAAGAAGCGTACCGGAAGGCTACACAGTAGTAGAGTCCGGCTTCATATACGGCAAGGATTATGAAGATGCAGAAGCAGCACTTGTGCTTGAGAACGCTACAACGGGCGGTTGCTATCTTGCAAAGAGCAGCAACACAGCTAATGAAGGTCAGTTCGCGCTTACCTTTGGTATCCGCACACAGACCGGCGTAGCCTATGCTCGCGCATATGTAATTGCAGCTGACGCTGAGGGCAACTCTGCTGTTTACTATGCAGATGTTCAGTCCTTCGATTACGGCGTGCAAAGCGATATAAAATATCGGTTCTATAATCCATGTTAGAGCATGAACTTCAACATGGATAAAGAACCAAAAAAAGATAAGGAGCCCTGCCGCAATCCCTTCGGCAGGGCTCCGTTTGTTAATATCTTTAGACAGTTGAACGAAGAGAAACAAAGTACCACTTGCTATACGGGTGCGCAACGAAGGTTATACCAAAAAATTCTCCAATCAGTTGCAATAAGAATGTTCATGTCTTAGTGTAAGTGAAAGGAGGATTGGTATAAACCAAGACCGCCGGTGCATAAGTTTCGTTGAGGCGATTCTTCGTGAAAACAAAAATCATTTTAAACGGAGAAAACGAAAATGCAAGGCAGTTAAGCAAAGAATTTGAAAAGCAGTATATGCGTGCGGTGCTGCTGTCGCTGTACGAAAACAAGATGTTAAACGAACGGCAGTATGAAGAATGCAAGCGCAGGCTCAAAATTGTTTAACCGGACTTTGAAAATTCTTTGCATATAATGTGTGTTGAAAGCGGGCGCCGAAACAAACACAGGCGCCGGCAAATGAAAGGGGGATAAAATATGTTAATGGATGATAACAAACCGAAACGGGTGGCGGCGTACTGCCGTGTGTCTACTGATAAGACCGACCAGGCAAATTCGCTCGAAAGTCAGCAGCGGTATTTTAATGAATATATCAATCGCAATCCGCTTTGGGAACTGTATGATATTTATGTGGACGACGGCATTTCCGGCACCAACACGAAAAAGCGCGTGGCGTTCAATCATATGATCGACGACGCCGTAAACGGTAAATTCGATCTGATCATAACGAAAGAGATCAGCCGTTTTGCCCGCAATATTGTGGACAGCATCACATATACAAGAGAACTCAAACAGCACGGCGTGGGCGTGCTGTTTCTCAACGACGGAATTTATACGCTGGACAGCGACGGCGAACTGCGCCTTGCTCTGCTCTCAACCATAGCGCAGGAGGAGAGCCGGAAAACGAGCGAGCGTGTGAAGTGGGGCCAGCGGCGGCAGATGGAAAAGGGCGTGGTGTTCGGCAAGGATATGCTCGGCTACGATGTGCGCGGCGGCAAACTGATCCTAAACAAAGAGGGCGCGGAGACGGTCAGAAAAATCTTTCATAAATTTCTGGATGAGGGCAAGGGCGCGCACCGCATCGCAAAAGAACTGCGTGAAGAGGGCGTAAAGACCGCAGCCAGAATGAAAGACTGGTCTTATACGAATATCCTGCGTATCCTGCGCAACGAAAAATACTGCGGCGATCTTGTGCAGCAAAAAACGTACACGCCCGATTACTTAACGCACCAGAAAAAGAGAAACTACGGCGAGGTGGAGAGTGTTACGATCAGAGATCACCATGAGCCGATTATATCCCGCGAGCGTTTTGAGGCGGCGCAGCGTGAACTGCAAAGGCGCAGACCTTCAGACAGCACCGTTAAGGCGTATGCAAACCGGTACGCACTGTCCGGCAAGATCATCTGCAGCGAGTGCGGTTCAGGCTTTGTAAGACGGCAGAAAAAACGAAAGGACGGCACATTCAACGTAAAATGGGTGTGCGCCGAGAGCCAGAAAAACGGCGGCAGGCATCAGGAAAAGGACGGCGAAACGGCAGGCTGCACAACAAATTCGATCAACGACAGGGATATAAAACAGATCCTGCAGCAGGTTGTTGCGGACACGATGAATGGTAGAGAAGAGATTATCCGCAAACTTCTGCAAACAGTGGAATCGGTTATACAGACTGTTTCAGACAACGATAATGTATCGCGCATTGAAAAAGAAATAGAAAAATGTGCCGAAAAGAAAAAGCGACTGCTCGATATGTGCCTGAACGGCTATATAGAGGCTAAGGATTATCGCGCGGCGTGCGATGAACTGAAAACGCAGATTACAGAGTTGCAGTCCTCTCTTGCCGAAGAAAAGGAAAAGCAAAAGATGATCGGCGATAAGGAAAAAATGATAAGCGAGATAAAAAACTTCGTTTCAAATATTTCCTGCGGCGCAGAGTGGAACGATACGTTTTATAGAAATCTCGTTGATAAGATCGTGGTCAATAACGGCAGGAAAATGGATATTCATTTAAAACTGATCCCCGGCAGATGGCAGGCGCAGATCCTTGCCGGAATGAGAGAAATAGACGCTTATGAGAGCGAAAAGCGCACTTGTGTGTGCTCCGAACCTATATCGGTAAGCAGACCCTTTAATTCGGGCAGCGGCATGGAATAGCGTTGGGAAAGATAGCGCAAAGACGCGCCTAATTCACCGTCCGGCCCTCTTGACGGCAAAAAGAGATGATTTATGAATAAAAAATAATATCAAGCCGATTTTCCGGCTTAACGTATATGATTTTGCTGATGATCGTCCGCAGGGCTTCGTTCTTTGCCTGCTCAGATACATCGGGCGATTTAATAAAATCGAGCACGTTTATCACACGTTTTGAAAATTTCTTTTTGCTGACTTTGTTACTATCCGCCTTTGCCTGACTGGCTTTTTGTTCGTTTTCAAGACGGTCAATGGTTTCCTGTATCTCCGTTTTGTTTTGCTGGTACTCCTCCAGCGTGTCTACGCCGCTTAAATACGCCTCTTTGATCTTCTTAAGCTTGTTTTTCTCCGAATCGATCAGCTTGTCAAAATCAAGCCCCGGTGATTCCGATTTCACAACAGCAGGCTCAATCGTAAACTGTAAAGTGCTTACGGCTGTTTCCAGCGCCTCAATTACTGCTTTGTTCGCCTTGTTTATCGAAAGGCTGTGAGAAACGCTGCAGGCGCCGCGTGCGTAATTATGGCATTGCATAGATGGACATTTTGTAGATTGCATTACGAGCGTAGCGCCGCAGGTATCGCAGCGCACAAGTCCTTTTAACATAAACTGTACCGGCTGTTCCCGGCGCTGATATCGGTTGTACTTCAATTTGTTTTCCATAAGAAGCTCCTGTACTTTATTCCATGTGTCAAGATCTATAAGCGGTTCATGTGTACCGTCAACGATCATTATGTTTTCGTTATCGTAATCCCGTGTGGACGCCGCCCTGCCGTCCGTTGACCAACGGATCTTGCCTATATAGACGGGATTGTGCAGTATATAATCTATCAATCTGTTGTCAGGCGGGTTGCCCCGGTGCGTCCTCACGCCCTGTAAGGCTAAATTTCGGGCGATCTCTCTTTCGCCCATACCGTTTAAGTAACTTTCAAAAATCTGTCTTATATAAACGCTCTCGGCGTTTGACACGTATTGTTTGTTTACCAGATCATATCCGAGAGCCGGGTGGCACATCGGCTCACCCCTTGACGCCTTTTCGGTCATACCGCGCTTGACTTCACCACTCAGACGGATCAGGTAATATTCGTCCATCCATTCAATGATGCGCTCGATTAGGCTACCGAAAACATCATCCACGATCGGCTCGGATATACTGATTACGCTTACACCCTTTTTCTTCAGAAGAGATTTATACACAATGCTTTCTTCTTGGTTGCGGGCAAATCTGCTGAACTTCCAAACAAATATGCTTTCAAAGGGTTTATCATCGGATTTTGCAAGCGCGATCATCCGGTTAAACTCCGCGCGTTTTTTCGTACTCTTTGCGCTTATGCCGTCATCGTAAAATATGTACTCATCAGGGATGATGTAATCGTTATTCTTGGCATACTTTCGGATCAGCTTGAGCTGGCTGTCCGGCGAATATTCGTCCTGCCGCTCATCAGACACCCTGATATAGGCTGCTCCGATCTTTAGACCCATAGTACCACTCCCTTTAATTTTTACTTAAAAAAGGGCATAAAAATACCCTGCTTGCAATTTCAAGCAGAGTGTGATACAATCTGTTTGTTGGGTAGATGTGTATTTCACACTCTGCTTATTTTGGGCCTCTATCCTGTTGGCGCAGGATAGGGGTTTATTTTTTTTTTTTTTTTTTGTGAATAATGGTTGACAAATTGAAAACAATGTGATATATTATCACAAAACGCAAGTCTGTCTCCTTTCTCTTTTCTACTTTTTTGCATAACCATCAGACTTGCCGAGCGGCCGAAAGGCCGCTTTTTTATTTAATACACCTTAAAATTTATAACCTCTGGATTATCATTCGTTCCTGTTACTTTTGCTTCACACTCTAACTCCTGTTCTGCATTATACATATTCGTAACTGTGACAGTAGCTTTTAAATACCAAGTATTTTCATCTATTGCCTCTTCGGCCAGAACACCCATGATATAATGTAGATCAAAACCATAAGGGTATTCTTCTCTACCGTAAGCTTGAACAGCTTGCCATGCATGAGTTGGTCCGAGTTTAGAGCTCAATTCTGCAATCATTTCTTCTTGTGCTTCATTTTCGGCAATATTCTCTTTTGTGTTTATTGTAAGTATTATTGTTTTGTTATCCGTATCAATATCTTCACATTCCACTATAACCCATTTATCAGCTTTTTCTTCATCTGAAAAGACCGTGATTTCCTCTGTAAAATCGAGTTTCGAATCGTCATGCTTATATGTTGCTGTATAGCCACAATCAGAAATAAGGTTTATCGCATCGGCAAGAGAGCTACCGGGAAGAGCAGTAAGCTTATCATAGTTCGCATCACCTGTTACATTAATATTCAAAAAATCAGATTGAATAAGTCCATCTGATGTTTCTGCGTAAACATTTGTTTCTCCTGCGGAAACGCCATCGATTTGAATAGTCAATTCATAATCATATGCGCTCATATCGGTTCTGTAACGAGGACTATCATAGGTGTATGTGGTGTAGCTGACATAAGAGACGGTTGCAATGCCGGGCGATTGTGTTATAAGGTTAATATTGTTAACATCAAATTCACTTTCACATTCAACTAAAATATATGCTATTTTACTTTGTTCTTCTTCGGAATTGAGATCCAAATAAACATTTTGTGAACTCTGTATTTCTGTTACAGCAGCAAGTTTTGTAATTCCTTCCGGCGTGTCTTCTTTTGATGATGAGGAAAATATTGCAATGGCAATAACGATCACAATAACCCAAAACCACCATTTTTTTATTATGTTTTTCATTTCTTAACCTCAATAATATTAATTTTCTCCAGTTAACTGGTTCATAACATATTCGTCCCTGCCAATAGCCTTGATTTCAAGGATCGGTCCTTGATCACCGTTAGAAAGAATAAATTCTGCATTTCCAATAGTGGTGCTGGTTTCTTCTCCAACATGATCGTTGACCCAAGATTGCGCCTCCGTTCCGCTATTTGCATCACACGGGAAAGATGCACAGAATCCTAAAAAGCCATTGTCTTCACTCAAAACCATAAATCTACCATAACTGATTTGATATTCGGAATCGGTTTCAATGCTATAACTGTAATTAGAATCAGCAGCAGTGAATGAATAACCATCAGAAGTTGCACTGCGTTCCGCTTCAGGCATACCGTTTTGCTCAAGGCTGATCGTAAAGTCATATGCGTTGGAACCTGCAATTATAGGCATATTGCTTGTTGAAGCAGCAGATGTTGTGTCGCTTGTATCTGATAAAGTTTCAGAAGCGCTTTGCGATTCAGTTTCAGTTAACGATTCTTTTACGGCTTCCGGGTCTGAAACAAGCGCATAAACAACTGCAAATATCATGATAGCGGCTATTACAGCGGCAATGATTATAATTACTTTCTTTTTCATAAAATTCTCCTTTATGTAAAATATTTTATATTTACAAAATAGCACTCTTTAGATCATTTTTCAACATATATTTAAAATAAATATAAATTAATCTTCAATATCTCGTACCAGCAAGCGCGGTATGCCTATGATTTTAAACTGCTCAAGATCGGCGCCGGATATTTCTTTCGGCATATATTCTGGGTTGAGCGGCAGCAGGCGTACCGCGTCTTTTTTATATTCAACTTTTTTCAGCGTAGCGTATTCGCCGTCATATATAACGGCGGCGACATCACCGCTTTCGTTGATACAATCCTGCTTTAAGATCAGCACCTTGTCACCATTTTGGTAATGCGGGTACATGGAATCGCCTTTGACAGAGAGCACTAAGTAGTCCTCTCTTTTTCTTCCTTTAAGATAAGATTCGGGGATCTCTATCGTTTCTCCGCTCCAGTCTTCCATGGCAATGTGCTCATATCCGGCAGCAAGCTCGCCTATAACAGGAAATGAAACATTGTCATCTGTAATAATTGGGGATTTAAGTTTTATTTCCTGTTCTCGTGAATTACTTCTACAAATCAAATAATCAACGGATACATTGAAGTAATTTGCAAGCAATACAAGCATTTCAGAGTTGGGCTCACGATCACCCTTCTCGTAATTAACATAAGTAGTATAAGGTATATCCAATTCTTTGGCAACTTGTGCCATGTTGATACCTTTTTCAAGTCTTAATTCTTTAATTCTATTCATCATAATCACCTGTAAGGTGATTATTACACGTATTGAGTAAAAAGTCAAGCGATAAAGCAAAAAAGTATGCAGAATGAGTAAAAGTGCACAAAGATTATCTACTCAATTTGTGCATTTTTTTACTTTACAATTACCCGATTCGGGTATATAATATACTCAAATCGAGTAGTTTGGAGGTGAAAAGATGTATCCTAACATTGACGCGGAACGTTCAAGACACGGATTGACTAAAAATGACCTGTCTAAAAAGCTTGGAGTTTCTCGTAAAACCTATTATAACTGGGAAACACGTGGGCGAATTCCAAAAAGTAAACTGGTCGAAATGGCGGACTTATTTAATGTATCTGTTGATTATTTGTTAGCCAAATAGGAGGCACTATGACAGAAAAGGAATATGACGAAATCATTCGCGCGCAGGAAGAGTTAATGAAGAAAATGGAGTGCCAGATTGCTGAATCCGAAAAACAGTTAGCACGAAATGTCGCTGAATCTGAAAGACTGGAAAAGATTTCCTCAATAGTCACAATCGCCAGCATAACATTGATTATCATTGCACTTATGTTAATTATTGCAAAGTTATTGCAAATGTAATTAAAAACAAGGAGGCACTATGAAAAAATCAGTGGCTTTTCTGCACAATCAAAACAGAACTCAGTTCATGTGTACTTGTAAGGATAAAGAGTATCTGACGAAAGCAACCATGGATTTTATCGATTGTGCAGCACGTGAATTGAACATGAAAGGATCGGACTTTTGCAGTTACATTTACGGCCATTATCTCGGAAATATCATTCTTGATGCTTTCGGCAAAGAAACAAATAAATAGGGAGGTGAAGCCAGAATGAATGAAGCGGAAAAGAAAGAACTGCTTTCGGCGCTTAAACTCATTAGGGCAGTGTGCGAAAAGCAAACAAATTGTGAGGACTGCCCCTTGTCATGCAATTATGACGAATGCTCTATTACGAATGCTCAGCCAATGGATTGGAATTTAATCGACGATGAGCCAAATTGGCAGGCTTTCAAGGAATAAAAAAGCAAGGAGTGATGTAAACGCTCTTCTTTCATAAGACAGGCGTTAAGCGCCGTAAGAATTAAAGAGGAGTGAGTGACCATGAAAGATTTAAAAGTAAACTTACATATCGAACGTGACGGAAAGATAGAGCCGTTTAACTGCTTTGCTGAAAACGAACTTGATACGATAAGCGAAAGGCTGTCACGCACAATGTCAACTTATTTCACAAAGCACACGGATGAATTAAAAAACCTGCGTACAAATGACGCATAAAATCAAGGAGGTTTATAAATGAAACTAAGTATAGATGACATTCACGACAAAAACCATTATACCGTTGAAGCCAGAGGCACCAGCAGGCAGTTTCTCACCGCGCTGACCGTGTTAATACATAGAGTTGCAATCATCACAGAGCTGAAGCCTAAATTACTTTTAACGCTGATTGAGGCAGATATGGAGATAAACGGTGACGCGCTCAATTCTGCAATGGCGCAAGAGGTGGATGATGCAGGGCGCGAAAATTAAAGAAGAGATCTTGGCAGCAGGCTTTAAGGTGAAGCAGGTGGTTGTGGAGATGGGCATTACAGACATATATCTATACAAGATCTTACGCAGCACAAACGTCAGTGAGAAACAAGTCCTTAAAATCAGAAATGCCATAGCAAAGCTGCTTGAATCCGCAGAACCGCATATCAGAACGGACTGCGCCTTTCTCAAGCTAAAAAAAGGCGAAAGAGAAAAGCACAGCTGCATAGCGCTTACAGAGCTTGTTTGTAAAAAAGAGATCTGCCCGTTCTTTAAAACCTTTGAACAGGAGAGGGACGAGCTCTATAAAACCGGCATGAACAGGAAAGGACGGTTGAGAAAATGATAGAGGCTTTGGGAATGCTCGGCGCGGTTGCGTTTGCCTGTATTCCGGCAGGGTTCATCGGCAGAGCGATTTACAGAAAGCTCCGCCAGAGAGAAAGAGAAGCCCGCCGGGAGCTGGCAAAGCAGGAGCAGGCGGAAATAGCCGCGCTTTATACAGAAATGTTAAATAAGGGGGTGTTGAGGTGACGCAGCTGGGGATCTACATAATTTTGAACATCATTTTTACCGGTTTAAACTATCTGATCCTGCGCATCGTTGTAAAAAGCGCGCTTGAAAAGGCGCTTGAAACAGATGAAAGTGAAAAGGTAGAACGGTACCGCAAGCTGGCGGAAAGCAAGCAGAAAGAGCTTGAATTCTACCAAAGCCGCTGCTTCGGCGCAGAAAAAAAGATCTCCCTGCTTGAGGAGGAGATCA
>URED01000057.1 GCA_900546785.1 uncultured Oscillospiraceae bacterium
GGCGGGTCTTTCTGCGTTTTTGACGGATTATTCTTTTTCAAGCACAAATATTTCCGATTCAAGCGGGTTGTAATAAGCAACGTCGATTCCCCTGTGCATCAGGTAAGCGCCGCTCTTTTTGAATTTTCTGTGTTCGGAGCTGACGCTGTAAACGGCATTTTCATCAAGTCCTTCAAATTTTAAAGTGACATATCTGCTGCCGAAGAAAGAGTTTGCGCCCGTGCAGGCAAAATATGCAGCCTGCGATCTGTCCTTGCTCACATAACCCGTGAAATAGATCTTATCCTGCTCGTAGGTCATGACTCTGTAAAGATCGCCGAACTGAACGGTGTGGCGTATCTTCTTGTAAAGCGCAATGTATTTTTTGTAGTCTGAAATCTCTTTCTTCGTAAGCTTTGTAAGGTCCGAGCCGATCGAAAGAGAGCCCTGCATGGAAACGGCAAAGCGAAACGCGGTCGAAACGGGCCGTGCTTTTTTATTTGTATCCGTGACCCATGCGCGCATGCATTTTGTTGGGTAGAGCAGGCTGTAGCCCTGCTGGATCTCAAGCCTGTCAACAGGGTCGGTGTTGTCGCTCGGCCAAACCATGTCAAAATGGCTGAGCGCGCCCAGATCCGTTCTGCCGCCGCCGCTTGCACACGCCTCAAACTGAACCTCGGTATGTTTTTTCTTCAATTCGTCAACAATATGGAAAACGGCCTGTGTGTGCCTGTACCAAAGCTCTTTGCCGTTCTTAAGATTGTCTGTGCCGATCTCGGAAAACGGGCGGTTCATATCCCATTTTATGTATTTTATATTGTTTTCGCTCAGCAGCTTATCAAGAAAGTCGAGTACGTATTTCTGCACTTCGGGCTTTGTCATATTCAGTACAAGCTGGTTTCTGAGCAGATTCGGTTTCCTGGTTTCGTAAT
Organism: uncultured Oscillospiraceae bacterium; assembly: GCA_900546785.1. Lineage (GTDB taxonomy): Bacteria > Bacillota > Clostridia > Oscillospirales > Acutalibacteraceae > Eubacterium_R > Eubacterium_R faecipullorum. Next base: position 912 of record URED01000057.1, read on the forward strand.
TATAAGTCCATTCCGGGTGATCTTTATAAAGCTGGGAAAGCGGGTTCACCATCTCCGGTTCAACCCAGATGCCGAAATCCATTCCCAGCTTGTTAACGCCGTCAATCAGCGGCTTCAGCCCGCGCGGGAATTTTAGACGGCTCACATCCCAGTCACCAAGCCCGGATCTGTCCGAAACTCTGGTGGAAAACCAGCCGTCGTCCATAACAAACAGCTCGCAGCCTATGTCGGCGGCTGTCTTTGCAAGCTTCAGCTGGCCCGCCTCGTTCACGTTGAATCCCGTGGCTTCCCAGCTGTTGTAAAGCACCGGCAGGTCTTCGTAAGCAAATCTTTTCGGCAGAATGTATTTAACGGCAAAATCATTCATCCGGCGGCTCATTTCGCCCAGCCCCTGCGCAATGCCGCAGTAAACGGGCGGCGTTATAAATTCCTCGCCGGCGGCAAGCGTCTTTGAAAAGTCAAAATCATTCATGCCGATAACGGCGCTTGTTCTGCCCGTAAAATCTCGCGCGGCGGATATTTTGAAATTGCCGCCCCAGGCAAGTGCGGCAAAATATACGTCGCCGCAATGTTCGTCAGGCTTTTGTGCTGCAATCAGAGCGGGAATGTGGTGGTGCGCGGTTATGCCCTTTCTGCTTTCATACACTATGATTCCGCTCTCCAGCGTCTGATAGGTAGGCCGGAATTCTCCGCCCCAGGAGCCGTTTGCATTGATGATCGTGTATGCGCGCTCACCCGGCAGATGAAGTTCTGCGCTCGCAGCCTTCTCAAGCGTGATCGCTTTGCCGGAAAGATTTTTTATAACAGCATATCTCTCAATAATATCGCTGCCGTCAAACAGCCTGTATACAAGCGTTACGGCGAGTCCGTATTTGGCGTCCTTCAGCTCGATATGCAGGGTGCTGCCGTTGATTTCTGCGCCGGCAAAATCAAGCACGGTGTCGCGGCAGCCGTCATAAAATTCGCATTTTATTGCAAATTCACGGTACATCGTTCCGCCGAAGGGCACGTATTCCGTCTGCGCAAAATCAAGCGCGGAGTGGTTGGAATTTTGTTCCTTTTTATTTACCTCTTCAAAATCCCCTGCGGGGCATTTTGCGCCCCAGTGCATATTGAAAACGCCGTCTTTTCCGGCACCTATGGCATATTGCAGGTTTTCCGTTTCAAGTGTAAAAACGCCGTTTTTATGCTTTGTGATCTTCATAGAATGACCTCTCTCAGAAATTTATATTTGTTTTACGCTATCATACCAAATCTTTTTTTAATTGACAAGAATTTATTATCCTGTTATACTAAAATAGTGATATTTTCTATAATAAAATATACGGAAGTGTGAAATATGGCAAAAAACAAAGTTCAGATAAAAATTTGGGGCGCAACGTACTCCATTATTACGGAGGACGATGCCGAATACGTAGAAGAACTCGGCGAGTTTATTGACGGGGAAATGAAAAATATCTCTTCTAAAAATCCAAGCCTTTCTTCCATCCAGTGCGCCGTGCTTGTGGCGCTCGATCAGGCAGACGCCTGTAAAAAGGCAACCGCCTCGGCGGATAATTTAAGAGCGCAGATCAAGGATTATCTTGAGGACAGCGCCCGCGCCCGCATGGAAGTGGACGTTGCCCGCAGAGAGATCGAAAGGCTCAACAGAGAGATCTCCAATCTCAGAGAAAAGCTAAACAGCTGATTCGGGAATCAAAGCGAATATGCAAATGGAAATTTTAGCTCCCGCAGGTTCGCGGGAAGCGCTTGTTGCCGGCGTCAGATGCGGTGCCAACGCGGTTTACCTTGGCGGTAAGTCGCTCAGTGCGCGCAGAAATGCCGGCAATTTTGATGATGCGGAGCTGGAACGCGCTGCCGAGTATTGCCTTGCAAGAAACGTAAAAATATATCTTACCTTAAATACGCTTTGCAGAGATGATGAGCTGGAGGAGGCATACCGCCTTGCCCGCCATGCGCTCTCCTGCGGAATCAGCGGCTTTATTGTGCAGGATATCGGCGTTGCAAATATGCTGCGCAGCTGTTTTCCCTCTGCCCGTCTGCACGCCTCCACGCAAACAAGCGTAATGACACCGGCAGGGGTCGCGGCTTTAAAAGAACAGGGCTTTTCCCGCGTAGTGCTGCCGCGTGAGATGAGCGAAAGTGAGATCGCAGAGATCGCCGGCTCAACGGATCTGGAGCTTGAAATGTTTGTTCACGGCGCGCTTTGCATGAGCGTGTCCGGCCAGTGTTATATGTCCGCAATGATCGGGCAAAGAAGCGGCAACAGGGGCCTTTGCGCCCAGACCTGCCGTCTGCCTTTTTCTGCTTTGAACCACGGCAGCTTTGCCCTGAGCCTTAAGGATCTCAGCTTAATTGATGAGCTGTCAAAAATAGAACAGCTCGGCGTAGTAAGCCTTAAAATAGAGGGCAGAATGAAGCGCCCCGAATATGTTGCTGCCGCCGTCACTGCCGTAAAAGAGGCGCTTGCGGGTACTTACAGTATGAAAACAAAAAATGCGCTGCAAAGTGTTTTCAGCCGCAGCGGGTTTACGGATGGATATTTCAGCGGCAGAACGGGCGCCGGCATGTTCGGTATAAGAGGTAAAGAAGATGTTACTGCCGCGGTAGGTGTGTTGAAAGAGCTGGAACGCCTTTACGATAAGGAAAAGCCTTTGGTAAGTCTCAATATGGATTTTGAGATGCGTAAGGGCAGGGCAGCGGCCTTGACGGCACGTGCGCTCGGAAAAACGGTGTGCGTAACGGGCAGCGTCCCGCAGCAGGCTTTAAAAACGCCGCTGTCAGCGGAAAATATTGCCGCAAGGCTCTCGAAGCTCGGCGGCACGCAGTTTTATGCAGGCGATATAAATGTTGCCGTTGATCCGGGGCTTATTTTGCCTGCAAGCGAGATCAACGATATGCGCCGCAGGGCTGCGGCAGAGCTGTCCGTGTTTAAAAAGAAAAATATCGAATCCAATCCGCTTGTTGTTCCGGCGGGTAAAAATAGAAAATGTTCCCGGCCGTATCTTACCGCAAGATTTTTGAGCGCGTCGCAGATACCCAAAGCGCATCCTTTTAAAAGGATATTCCTGCCTGTGTGGGAAAAGAATGAAAGTTTTGCCGAGCACGGCGCCGGAGCGGAGCTTCCGCGCGGGCTTTTCGGCAGTGAACAGCGCCTGAAAAGCAGGCTGGAAGAGCTTAAAAGCATCGGCGTCAAAACGGCTCTGTGCGGCAATTTGGGGGCGTTAAAGCTTGCGCGGGATCTGGGTTTTGACGTTTACGGTGATTTTGGCTTAAATGTGTTTAATTCGTATGCGGCGCAGCGCATACCGCATCCCATCCTTTCTTTTGAGCTTACCGTTTCACAGGCAAACGGCATAAACGCGCCTGATTCCGGCGTTATCGTCTACGGCAAGCTGCCGCTGATGCTCACAAGGAACTGCCCGGTTAAAAACGCCGCAGGGTGTGCAAAATGCGGCAAACGCGGTTTTGTTGCGGACAGACTCGGCAAGCGGTTTCAGGTGGTCTGCTCGCCCTATCCGTGTGCGGAGATACTGAATGGGGTGCCCGTGTATCTTGCCGATAAAATGCAGGATGTCAAAACGGATTTTGCGCATTTCTACTTTACGGATGAAAGTGCCGATGATGTGGAAAAAATAATTTCACTTTATAAGACCCGCAGTCCGGCGACGTTTGAATTTACACGCGGGCTGTATTACAGGGGAGTGTTCTGATGGTTCAAAAAAGAATATTGCTTGCCTCCGCTTCACCGCGCCGCCGCGAGCTGCTGCGCCTGATCACGCCCGATTTTGACTGTGCCGCCGCAGATGTTGACGAAACGCTGCCGCAGGGTTCTTCACCGCGCGACGCTGTTTTATATCTTTCAAAAATAAAAGCAAGCGCTTTTTTGCCGAGTGATAAATTGATCATAGGCGCGGATACCGTTGTGGCGCTTGCAGGGCGGATCATCGGTAAGCCGAAGGACGAAAAAGACGCTTTTGAGATCCTGCGTTCGCTTTCAGGCAGGGAGCACAGCGTTTTTACCGGCGTAACGCTTCTTTTCGGCGGCAAGGCTCGCTCTTTTTGCGAGGAAACAAAGGTGCGTTTTTATGACCTCAGCGATGCGGATATAACCGAATATATCAGCACGGGCGAATGCCTGGATAAGGCGGGCGCCTACGGCATACAGGGCAAAGGCTCCCTGGTTGTGGAAAGGATAGACGGCGATTATTTTAATGTGGTCGGCCTTCCTGTTGCTCAATTATACAGAGAGTTGAAATTGATTGAAGAATAATCAAAAAATGTCATGTTAGGCAGTAAACAGTAAAAAAGAAAAAATCCGATTGTTAAGATTAACGAATTTTTAATAAAATTCTTGTGTATTTTGCTGTGTTTTGGCGGATTTGGTATTGCAACATTTCTTTTGAAATGTTATAATAATTGTATATTGGAAATTTTAGATTTGCGGCATTTTAAAGAAAAGGAGTGAAGTTATGGCGGCAGATTTACATTGTCACACAAAGCTGAGCGACGGTTCTGTAGGTATAGAAGACCTTATTGTTATAGCCAAAAAAAGCGGTATTGATACGATTGCCATAACGGATCATGACTGCCTTGCCGGCACGGTAAGAGGGCAGGTCATAGGCAAAAGGTACGGCGTAAATGTTATACCCGGAGTTGAAATATCCGCTTTCGATTTTGAGGCGGGCAAAAAAGCGCATATTTTATGCTATCTTGCGGACGCGCCCAACAGGCTGGAGGGCATTTGCAAGCGCACTTCTGTTGCGCGCAAGCGCGCGGGGCAGATCATGATGCTCAAAACGGCAGGCAGGTTCCCGATAACCTCTGATTTTATCATCAGCCATGCCTCCGGCTCAACAAATCTTTTTAAGCAGCATATTATGCATGCGCTGATGGATGCCGGCTATACAGATCAGATCTTCGGCGAGCTTTATCATGCTTTGTTTGATGAAAAGAGCGAAACGAATATTCTTGCGCCCACAAAATATCCCGGTGTGGATGAGGTTATAAACGAGATCCATTCGGCGGGCGGTATCGCCGTGCTTGCCCACCCCTGCAAGTTTGATAATTATGACGAAATAGATAAGTATGTTGAAATGGGGCTGGACGGCATAGAAGTCTGGCACCCGCTTGCAAGCGATGAAGAGATAGAGCGGCTTTCGGCGCTTTGCAAAAAGAAAAAGCTTCTGATGACGGGCGGCTCTGATTTTCACGGCATTTACGGTGATAAAACCGTTACGCTCGGCGCCTGCTCAACCCCGCAGGAGCATCTGGATAAGCTGCTCGGCTATAAGGCAAAGAAAAAGCGCGCGCAGCGCAAGGCTGAAAAGGCAGCCCAGGAAGCAGCTGCAAGCGGCGCATAAAATCGCATTTTTTCAAACGCGGCTTAACGCCGCGTTTTTTATATCTAAATATTGCAAGATGGATATTGACTTTGTGCTGCTTATAGGTATAATTTATTTATAAAAAAGCAAAGCAGGTGTTTATATGTATAAAAAACCCGCAAAGACACCGCCCCTCGGCTGGAACAGCTGGGATTGCTTCGGCGCGGCGGTAAATGAAGAACAGCTTAAAGCCAATGCAGATTATATGGCGCGGTATTTAAAGCTTTACGGCTGGGAATACATCGTTTGCGATATTCAGTGGTATGAGCCGGATGCAAAGGATAATGACTACAATAATTTTTATCCGCTTAATATGGATAATTACGGCAGGCTTATGCCGGCGGAAAACCGCTTTCCGAGCGCAGCAGGCGGCAGGGGCTTTAAACCCATAGCGGATTACTGCCACAGCCTCGGTCTTAAATTCGGCATACATATCATGCGCGGCGTGCCCAGGGCTGCGGCGCATGCGGCGCTGCCTGTCAAGGGCAGTGAATATACCTGCCGTGATATCGCCCATCATTTCTCCGTATGTTCGTGGAATACGGATATGTACGGCTGCAAGAACTGCCCCGGCTCTCAGGATTATTATAATTCTATTTTTGAGCTGTACGCTTCATGGGGCGTTGATTTCGTTAAGTGCGACGATATATGCGTTACGGAATTCCGGCAGTGGGATAATCCGTATTCCGCCTCACATGAGATAGAGATGATCCGAAATGCCATCAATTCCTGCGGGCGCGAGATCGTGCTTTCGCTCTCTCCCGGCCCCGCGCATATAGAAAATGCCGTGCATTTGCACCGAAATGCGGATATGTGGCGCCTTACGGGTGATTTTTGGGACGAATGGGGCAAGCTTCACAATATGTTTGATAAATGTGCGCTCTGGCAAAATGAGGTCAGAGGCTGCTCCTGGCCGGATTGCGATATGCTGCCGCTTGGCAGGATCTCCAAAAACGCCCCGTGCCATGGTGAAGCAAACCGGTATACGAATTTCACAAAGCCGGAGCAGATCACACTGATGACTTTGTGGGGCATCTTCCGCAGTCCGCTCATGTTCGGCGGCAATCTCCCGGAAAATGACGAATGGACTCTGTCCCTGCTTACAAATAAAGAGTATATGACTATGTATCAGAATTCTTTCGGCGCGCATCAGCACGCCAGAAAAGAGCACGCCGGAAAGGGCGCTATTGTATGGGTCTCCAACGGAAAAAACTGTAAATATCTTGCCCTGTTTAATACGGCAGATCAGGAACGGGAGATCCCGTTTGACCTTTCGGAGATCTTAATGCCGGGAGAAGCGTATGACCTGTTGGAGATCTGGAGCGGGAATACCCAAGACAACGTAAAAAACAGGCTGAAATCGAAGATCGCGCCTCATGGTGCAGTATTGTATAAAATAACGAGTTCCAGGTGAATGTTATGCAAATAAAATCTTTCAGTATATACAGCCACGGCAACACACTGCGCGGTGTGATTGTCAAGCCGGAAAATGTAAACTATCCCTGTAAAACGGTAATTGTAAGCCACGGGTTTGCAAGCAATATGGCGATTACCGCCCCGTATGCCAAGCCTTTTCTTAAAGCAGGTTATATTGCTGTTTTATATGATTTCTGCATGTCCGGAAGCGGTATCAGCACCGGTAAAAGCACCGGTATGAGCGTGCTTACGGAAAGGGAGAATCTAAATGATCTTTTATATTATGTAAAGAGGCTCCCTTTTGTGGATCCTGATCACATTCTTCTTGCCGGGTGCAGTCAGGGCGGACTGGTTTCGGCACTGTCCGCAGCGGAGCATGAACAGGATGTGCGGGCGCTTTGTCTTTACTATCCGGCGCTGTGCATTCCGAATGATGCCCGCGGAGGGCATATGATCACGGCGAGATTTGAACCGGATCGCATTCCAGAAACCTTTTATGCCATTACCGTAAAACTCGGCAGAAAATATGCAGCGGATGCGGCATCTCTGGATCCCTATAGGGAGATTTGTTCCTTTAAAAAGCCCGTGCTCATCGTGCATGGAATAGAGGATAAACTCGTAAATATAGAATATTCCAGAAAAGCGGCTGAAAGGTATGCGAATTGTAAATTTTCCGAAGTTCACGGAGATCACGGATTTCTTCTGCACGGTTTTAAAGCATCCGAAAAAGCAACGCTTACATTTATAAACGAAAACGATCTTTAAGAAGAAAGGCTTTGGTGCTGCACCAAAGCCTTTGTTTTTTGTACTATACGGATCTGAGCAGATGCGGAAGTTTTGCAAGCGCGCCGCCGAGGCGCCAGAAGATCTTGTTGAAGCCGACGAAAGAGGATCTGTCA
>URED01000058.1 GCA_900546785.1 uncultured Oscillospiraceae bacterium
ACGGCGCACGCGCAAAAGCTGAGCGACGACCTTTTAGACCTATATACGCGGCTTATCCACGTTTTACTTTACGGAATGCTGCGTGAAGGCTCCAAATAATGCAAAATTAACAGAAAAACGAACGAAAAGTGCAAATGCCGTATGAACACTTGGATTGTAAACAACAGCGCCGTTCAAAACAAAATGCTGTTGCTCTGCGCGGTTCAGCCGGCTTTATCAACACGAGGGGGAGCGTTACCGCTCCCCCTCTTTTATTATGCCTTTTGCATTATTCCACACCGCCGTCATAAACGGTAAAGCCGCATTTATAATCACTTGTGCCGTTCACCTTGTAAATGACAAGGAACATACCGTCCGTTTTGGTGGGGCAGAGGCATGCCTCGTTCTTATCCAGGCTGCCGACTGTTGTCTTCTTTGCCGTATCGGCGTAGACGGTCTCCGTTGTGGAACCGTTTTTATAATTCCGGCCGCCAGCCGGCGCGTTTGTTACGCCGCCCGCGTATTTCACAAAGCCCGCCTTGTGCTTATTTGTGCCGTCCAGATCATACTGCACACAATACGCGCTGCCCTTTTTGCCGAAGCACTTTGCCACCTCTCGCGGAGCAAGCGAGCCGATCTCGGCAGAAAAGCCGCTGTCTGCATAAACGATCTCTTTTGTTGAGCCGTTTTGCCATTTGACGGACGGCACATAGTAACCTACAGCGCTTGAAGCCGTGCTGCCGGTTATCTTGCTTTGGTCTTTCGGGCGCAGCACGCCGTAAACATCCTCGTAATCATGCTTTTCGCGCTGCATCTCCTTGCCGCTCCAATTCTGATCATAGGAATAAAAATAAGAGGTGTTGCCCTCGCCCGTGCAGATGCCCAGATGCCCTGCGCCGCCGCCTTTGTTTCCGTTCCACACCATGATATCGCCTTTTTGCGGAACAAAAGACGGCGTATTGCTTATTCTGTTAAAAGCATTGACAAGCTGGGTATGCTTTGCATAATCTATCCAATAATATTTTGCATTGCCCCAGCTGCCGGGCTTGATACCAAATACCTTGTCAAGATATACCTTGATAAGATCAACGCACTGCGCGCCGTATGCGCCGTCATAATCCGTTGCTTTGCCGTTATAGGCGGCAACAAATTCGGTGTAATTCATACATTTTCCTCCGCTTCTGCCGTATCTTCAGCCGGCCGGGTGCCGGACTCCTCCGCCTGCGCCGTTTTAAGCTCAGGCAGATTGATTACCGAGGTCAAAAGCGAAAGCAGCCCGGCAAGACCGGCTGAGCTGAGCGCCATGACCCAGTTTACTTCGCCGAGCGTCACGGCGGTTGTGCCGATTGATGCAACCGCCGTTTGCGCCATGGTTCTTACCGCCCTGAGACCCGCCGCCTTAAACCACGGCAGAAATTTGTTTTTAAGCCATTCCTTCATAAGAATCTCCCCTTTTTTCAAGGGCATAGAGCCTGCCCTCGTGTTCTGTTAAATCTGTTTGATGCTCGCAGAGTCTTTCAAATATAACGCGGTGCTTCTGCGCCGTTTTTTCCTTAAACACATTCAGCTCCGTCTCCTCGCGCTCCATACGAAAAACAAGATGATCTATGCGCCCGGAAAGCTGCGTCATGGCCTTGGTATTTTTTGCAAGCGGCACGGCGACCGTACCGATCAGCCCCGCGATCACAACAATAACGCTGACTACAGTCCACTCCATCTCATCACCGCCCTTCGCTTATTCATGTTGAACGGCGGCGGGCAGTTTTACCATGATCTCCGCGTTTAGTCCGTCTGCGGGATTGAGCGCCACGTTATTGGCCTGACCGTATTGAAACGCCACATAATTCGCGCCGTCTTCAATCGTAACAAGCGTGGGATCGCTCACCCAGCCGATTCCGTCCTGCTTAACATAGGATGTGCCGCTTTTAGAATATATTACGGCTGCAAGCCAGTAATTGGTGGGCGGTTTTAAGATGATCTGCGTGCCGGTTGCGTAATAATGGTACCCGCTTCTGAGTCTTGTAGTTGAATCAATAAACTGCCCCGCGGAACCCATAGCGCCCTTTACCCAATCGTTGTACCGTGCGCAAACAAAATAATCGGCAGCTATCTTATCCTGCTTGGCGGCAAGCGCCGCCGCGATCACCTTATTCTGCACGGGTGCGGTGCTCTCCTCATCAAGCTGCGCGTCCACAGCGGCGAACGCGCCCTGCGGACCCTGTATGCCCTGCGGACCCGTATCGCCTTTCTCTCCTTTTTCGCCCTTTTCGCCTTTCGGGATAACAAAATCCAAAACAGCGGCGCTCTGCGTTCCGCTGTTCGTTACGCTTGCAGGCGTACCCGGTTCGGCTGTTTGCGTTGTGCCTACCGTTACCGTTGCGGCGGCGCCGTCTTTACCGCTTTCGCCCTTTTCACCCTGCGGGCCCTGCGCGCCCGTATCGCCTTTGTCGCCCTTATCTCCTTTGAACGCGCCGCTTTGCGCGTCCTCTTCAAGCTGTTTTGCAATGCTCTGCGCCGCTTCCGCCGCGCCCACCGCGCTTGCCGCAAGGCTCACAAGCTGCTCATACTGCGTTTCTTCAGGCTCCTCCTGCGGCTCGCCGCCGTATACCGCTTTTCTGTTTAAAACGGACAGCGCCGCCGTCGTTATCCTGTAACTGTCCTTTTCCCCGATAACGGAAAAGCTGAAATAGCCGTCCTGCTCCAGCACCTTGGACGGCACAAGGCATCTGTCCTGCTCCAGCACAACGCTGTAGACCTCGCCGTCCGGCTCCGCCTTAAAATGCGCCGTCTTAACAAGCCCCTGCCATTCATCGGTCTTAAAATCAAACAGGCATGCAAGGCAGTTTTCGCTTTGCTGCGCGGAATAGACCGTATTGGTCAGCCGCTGCCTCTGCCCGCTTACTTCGATCTCAATCAGCATATGCCGCCCCGCTTTCCCCGGGATTAAATACATGAAGCATAATGTTCCCCTTTCTGTTTGAGCTCAACGGCACACGCCCCGGGCGCGGCAGCAAATAAAGCCGCCCCTGTTTATTCTATGCCGCGCCCGTAATATACGTGAATGCCGTGCGCTTTGCCGCCGCCCCCGCAGGCAAAGCAACGCGCAGAGCCGCTCTGCACCTGCGCGAAAACAAAAACGGCGCGCAAATACGCTGCCGTTTCGGTTTCTGATATTACACACGGTCATAGATTCCGTCAAGCGCAAAAGAAAAAACACCCCGAAAAGCATTTTCAGGGTGTTATTTTTCAGACCGTTAAAATTTATTTTTTGTTTTTATGCGTATTTTGCTGCATAAAAACCGTTTTTTCTGCGCGTTTATCTGCCGGCGGCAAGGATCGCGTCTTTCATGGATTTTACGTAATCATACACATATGCGGGGGCGTCCTTGCCGTACTGCGCAACGATCTTCACGATGGCGGAGCCTACGATGACCCCATCCGCATATTCGCAAACGCGCGCCGCCTGCTCGGGCGTGTTGATGCCGAAACCGATCGCAACGGGAATATCCGTTACGGCCTTGATCGATTCGGTAATTGCGCGCAGATCCGTCTTGATCTCGCTTCGAACGCCCGTTACGCCCAGGGAAGACACTTCATAGATAAAGCCCTTTGCCTCTTTGGCAATCATCTGTATCCTGCTTTCGCTTGTGGGGGCGATGAGTGATATGACGTCTATACCGTATTTATCCGCAACGCTGCGCAGCTCTTTCTTTTCCTCAAACGGAAGATCGGGAACGATCACGCCGGAGATGCCGCTGTTTTTGGCATTTTCAAGAAATTTATCATAGCCGTATTTAAACAGCACGTTCAGATACGTCATAAACACCAGCGGGATATCCGCCTCTTTAGAAAGCTCCTCCGCAAGGGCAAATACCTTATCCGTGGTCGTTCCGCCGGCAAGCGAACGCAGGTCCGCCTCCTGAATCACAGGCCCCTCCGCGATCGGGTCTGAAAACGGTATGCCGATCTCTATCAGATCGCAGCCCGCCCTTGCCATTTCAAGCATGATCTTTTTGCTGGTTTCCAGATCGGGGTCACCAGCCGTAACGAAACCGATGAACGCCTTGCCGTTCTCAAACGCTTTGGAAATATTATTCATAGATCTCTTTCCCCCTGTATCTTGCGATCGCCGCAACGTCTTTATCTCCCCTGCCGGAAAGGCAGCAGATGATAATATCCTCCTTTTTCATCTGCGGCGCCAGCTTCATAACATGCGCAACGGCATGCGCGCTCTCTATTGCGCAGATGATGCCCTCCGTTCTTGCGATATATTCAAAGGCGTTCACCGCCTCGTCATCGGTGATTGCAACATACTGCGCTCTGCCCGTGTCTTTCAGATTTGCGTGCTCCGGGCCTACGCCGGGGTAATCCAGCCCGGCGGAAATGCTGTAGACCGGCGCGATCTGCCCGTATTCATCCTGGCAGAAATAGGATTTCATACCGTGGAACACGCCGAGCGTTCCCGTTGCCATGGTTGCCGCCGTTTCTTTGGTGTTCACGCCTCTGCCCGCCGCCTCGCAGCCGATCAGCGCAACCTCTTTATCGTTGATAAAATTATAGAACATGCCCATGGCATTCGAGCCGCCGCCCACACACGCCACAACGGCGTTCGGTAGCCTGCCCTCTTTTTCAAGGATCTGTTCGCGCGCTTCCTTGCTGATAACGCTCTGAAAATCGCGCACGATCGTGGGGAAGGGGTGCGGCCCCATAACGGAGCCGAGCACATAGAGCGTATCGTCCATTCTGGACGCCCATTCGCGCATTGCCTCGTTCACGGCGTCTTTCAGCGTTTTTGTGCCGGTGGTTACGGGGTGTACCTTTGCGCCGAGCAGCTCCATACGGTAGCAGTTGAGCGCCTGGCGCTTCGTATCCTCCTCGCCCATAAAGATCTCGCATTCCAGACCCATAAGCGCCGCCGCCGTTGCCGTGGCAACGCCGTGCTGACCGGCGCCCGTCTCTGCGATCACGCGCGTTTTGCCCATTTTTTTCGCAAGCAGGCACTGCCCAAGCACATTATTGATCTTGTGCGCGCCGGTGTGATTCAGATCCTCGCGCTTAAAATAGATCTTAGCACCGCCCAGATCGCGCGTCATATTTTCCGCGTAATAAAGCAGCGAGGGGCGGTTTGCATACTCACGCAAAAGCGTATCCAGCTCCTCCACAAACTGCGGATCGTTTTTATAGTGCTCATACTGCTTTTCAAGGTTTATCACCTCGTTCATCAGTGTTTCGGGTATATACTGCCCGCCGTGTATTCCGAATCTGCCCTTACTCATATCTTGCCATCTCCGTAAATCTTTTTATTTTTTCAAAATCTTTAAACCCGTTCGTTTCAACGGCAGAGGAAACATCTACCGCAAAGGGGCTTACCGTTTCTACCGCAAGGCGGACGTTGCTTTCATTCAGCCCGCCCGCAAGGAAGAACGGCTTATCCGTTTGCGGAATATTTTTCCATGCAAAGCCCCTGCCCGTGCCCGTGCCGGAATCAAACAGATAATATGCCACATCATAGTTTTCAAGCCCGTGCGGCACACCCGCCGCGCAGTTGAAATATTTGATCACCGGCGCGTTTATGCTTTTGCAAAATTCCGCGCTTTCACCGCCGTGGAGCTGCGCCATATCTATTACGCCGCGCCGCACAAGGCGGTTGATCCTTTCGGCGTCATCCTCAACGAATACGCCCACAGCTTTGATTGCAGGATCTAACTTTTCACGCAGCCGCGCCGCCGTATCGCCGTCTATGCTCCGCCGAAAGCCGGGTGTGAGCACAAAGCCGATATATTCCGGCAAAACGGCGTTTACATATTCAATATCCTGTATACGGCGCAGGCCGCAGATCTTGATTTTAACAGCCACGAAGCTCCCTCAACTTTTCCCCGATATTTGCGCTTTTCATAAGCGTTTCGCCGATCAGAACGGCGTTGGCGCCGCTCTTTTCAATCTTTTCTATATCGCTGCGGGTCTTTACGCCGCTTTCCGAAACAAAGAGGACGCCCGGCGGCACAAGCGCCCGGAGCCTTGCCGCATTTGAGGTATCAACGGAAAAATCACGCAGATTTCTGTTGTTGACGCCTATGACCCTTGCGCCGGCACGCACGGCGGTCTCTATCTCTTTTTCATCGTGCGCCTCAACAAGTGCGCTCATACCAAGTGCGTCACAAATATCTATATATTCTTCCAGCTCCTGCTTACTCAGCAGCGCGCATATGAGCAGCACTGCGTCCACGCCGAGCAGCTTTGCCTCATAGATCTGGTAATCGCACACTGTAAAATCCTTGCGCAAAACGGGTATCTGCACAGTTTTTGCGATCTCCTGCAAATATTCGTCACTACCTAAAAACCACTTGGGTTCCGTAAGGCAGGAGATGCAGTCCGCGCCCGCCGCCTCATACTGCCGCGCAATAGCAAGATACGGGAAATCCGCGCTGATCAGCCCTTTAGAGGGGCTTGCCTTTTTGACCTCGCAGATGAATGCAAGCCGTTTTTTGGACAGCGCCTTTTCAAATGCAAACGTGCCCTTTTGCACTGCCAGCGCCTGCGCCTTTACCAAGGACAAAGGCTTTTCCCCGATTCTTTTTTCATATCTTTCCTTCGTGTGTTCGGCAAGCTGCTCCAGGATCGTCATGCGCTTACCTCCGGCGTATTGCTGATCTCGATCAGCCCCTCCAGCGTTTGCATTGCCTTGCCGGAGTCTATAAGCTCCGCCGCCAGCGCAATACCGTCCTGCATCGTGTCTGCCTTGCCGCCGATATACAGAGAGGCGCCTGCGTTCATAAGCACAGCGCTGCGCTTCACGCCCGGCTTGCCGCTCAGGATCTCGCGCGTGATGGCGGCGTTTTCCTGCGGCGTACCGCCCTTAAGCTCCTTCTTGGTGCAGCGTGAAAGACCAAATTTCTCCGGCGTGATCAGATAGGATTTGAACCAGCCGTCCCGGATCTCGCATACGCGGGTCGGGGAACTGAGTGAAATTTCATCCAGCTTATCTGTTCCGTACACCACCATGCCGCGGCGAACGCCCAAGTTGATAAGCACCTGCGCCAGCGGCTCCACAAGATATTCGTCATACACGCCAAGCAGCTGCATGGAGGGCAGCCCCGGGTTTGTCAACGGGCCGAGAATATTGAACACGGTGCGAAAGCCCAGCTCTTTTCGGATGGCGCCCACATATTTCATGGAGGTGTGGTATTTCTGTGCAAAGAAGAAGCACATGCCCACCTTTTCCAAAAGCTCTATACATTTTTGGGGGCTTTGGTTGATGTTGACGCCCAAGGCCTCCAGGCAGTCCGCCGTGCCGCACTGCGAGGAGGCGGCGCGGTTGCCGTGCTTTGCCACCTTCATTCCGCCGGCAGCAGCAACAAGCGCCGAGGTGGTGGAGATATTAAAGCTTTGCGCGCTGTCCCCGCCGGTGCCCACGATCTCAAACAGCGGCATATCCGTTTCCACCCGCTCGGCGTGCGCGCGCATGGCGGCGGCGCAGCCCGCGATCTCGTCCGTAGTCTCCGCGCGGGCGCTTTTGGTGGAAAGCGCGGCAAGAAACGCGGCGTTTTGCGTGGGCGAGGTCTCTCCGCTCATGATCTCATTCATTACGGTGTATGCTTCCTCGTAAGAGAGGTCTTCCTTATTTACAATTTTTTCTATAGCTTCTTTAATCATATCTGTTTCTCTTTTTCTGTTGCTCTCCCGGCGCGTATGCGCGGGGAGGGGTTCACGCATTCTTCAAAAAGCGCTTTATGATCTCTCTGCCGCACGGCGTCATGACGGATTCCGGGTGAAACTGCAAGCCGTATACGGGCAGCGTTTTGTGCTCAACTGCCATGATCTCTTCCCCTGCCACAGCCGTTACCGTAAGGCAGTCCGGCATGGAACCGGGATCTGCGGCAAGAGAATGGTATCTTGCCACCTTGATGCTTTTGGGCAGGCCCGCAAAAAGTTTAGAGCCATACAGGATCTCGCAATCGCTCTGCCTGCCGTGCATAAGCTCTTTTGCGTAAGTGATCTTTCCCCCGAACGCCTCCACGATTGCCTGATGACCGAGGCAGACCCCGAGTATCTTTGACTTTCCCGCGCGGTGCAGGATTGCGCGCTCGCATATGCCGGCGTTTGCCGGAGTGCCGGGCCCGGGGGAGATGATCATAAATTCCGGGTCTGTTTCATCAATCTGTTCAAGCGTAAGCTCGTCATTTTTAACCACTTTTATCTGCTGCCCCGTTTCGCCCACAAGCTGGTACAGATTATATGAAAACGAATCGTAATTATCAATCAGCAAGACCATCGTTTTCACCTCCGCTCAGCTCCAGCGCCCTTAAAACGGCGCGCGCTTTGTTTTTACATTCCGTATCTTCCTTTTCGGGTACTGAATCGGCAACGATGCCTGCTCCGGAACGGATATAGACCTTGTTTTTCTTGGCGTACGCAAGTCTTATCGCAATACATATATCCAGATTTCCGGTAAAATCTATATAGCCGATTCCGCCGCC
>URED01000059.1 GCA_900546785.1 uncultured Oscillospiraceae bacterium
AGATCACCACAGATGAAACAGGCTACGCAAAATCAAAGGAACTCTATCTCGGCAAATACACCGTGGTGGAAAAGACCGCTTCCGACACATTCTATAACCCCAACGAACAGTACGATGTGGAACTCACTTATGCCGGTCAAAATGTCAGCATTACCTCAACAGAATTGTCACTCTATAACGAAAGACAGCGTGTAACCGTTTCACTTGCAAAAGAACTCGAACAGGATGAAACATTCGGAATCGGAATGAATGACGAGATCAAAAAGGTTCAATTCGGTATTTATGCAGATGAGGACATCACAGCAGCGGACGGCTCCGTTATTCCGAAAGACGCTTTAATTGCCTATGCGAACTGCGATGAAAACGGCAATATCAACTTTAACTGCGATCTGCCCATAGGCTTTAAGTGGTATGTCAAAGAAATTGCAACCGATGAGCACTATATCATTTCAGAAGAAAAGTATGCGTTTAACACCGAATACCGGGGACAGGAAGTGCAGACCATCGAGATCACTGTCAATGACGGCAAACCGATAGAAAACAAGCTGATCTACGGTACGGTCAAAGGCTTAAAGACAGACAGAGAAACAACCAAGACCATTGAGGGCGCTTTGTTTGGTCTGTTTAATTCCGATGAAACCGAGTTCACAGAGGACACCGCTATCCTTACCGCTGAATCGGATAAGGACGGTATCTTCACATTCGAGAATGTACCGTTCGGCGAGTGGATGATCAAAGAACTTCAACCGGCAGAGAACTATCTGCCGAGTGATGAGATCTATACGGTTACGGTTTCTGCTGATGAGCAGGTAATCGAGATAAATATCATAAATGATATGATCCCCGAACTGAAAACCACCGCAACGATAGACGGCGAAAAAGAGGTCGAAGTCAAAGACGAGATCACCATTGAGGATGTCGTGGAATACAAACACCTTGTGCCCGGAAAAGAATACACCATCAAAGGCGTGCTGATGGATAAGGCAACCAACGAGCCGTTCAAAGTTAACAGAAAAGAAATAACCTCAGAGATTACCTTTACGCCCGAAAAGCCAAACGGTGAAATCACGGTTTCCTTTACCTTTGACGCAAGCGGAATAACCGAAAAAACAGAACTTGTAGTATTCGAAACGCTGTATCGTGACGGTGTGGAGCTCGCCGCGCATGCGGATATCGAGGACGAAGGTCAGACCGTAACGATCACTGTGCCGGAGCCGGAAACGCCGTACACAGGCGATGACCGCAACTACGGCGTATGGATAGGACTCGGAGCTATCGCTCTCGGCGCGGCAGTATCAGCCATCGTGCTGAAGTTAAAATCGAAAAGGCAAGAGGATGAGTGATAAGACATGATCAATGTATATATCTCTTCGCCCTTAAGCGGAAATATTAAGCGTAATCTGCGAAATGCGGTTGCGTTTGCGAGATATGTTTTTAAAGAATGCGGCGCGGCGCCTGTCGTGCCGCATTTCTATGCCCAAGTCCTCAACGACAATGATCCTGCGGAAAGAAAACTCGCTCTGGAGGCGGATATGAGCCTTCTCTATCTCTGTCAGGAAGTTTGGGTGTTCGGAAATTACTGGACTGAGGGCATGAAAGAAGAGATCAAACGAGCACGCATTCTGAACATTCCCGTTAGGGTCTTCGGAAAGAAGAAGGTGCGCAAAATATTGAGAAAATACGGAGGTTATAATGACAAGAGAAAAAAACAGATTTACTAAACTGCAGTGGCTTGCCTTTGCCGCTGCTTTACTCATTTTCATTTTGTTTAGCGCCACCACAGTATATGCCGCCGGCGATGTTGCCGGCGCAATCGAGAACACATGGTCTGCGGCAAAATCACAGATAAAGACGGTGGTAAACAATGTTGTGTTCCCCGTAATCGATATGATCCTTGCGGTGCTGTTTTTCGTTAAGATCGGCACGGCGTATATGGACTACAGAAAGCACGGACAGTTTGAATTCACGGCGCCCGCGATCCTGTTGCCTGCCTGATCTTCACGCTGACTGCTCCGCTGTATATCTGGGGTATTGTAGGGATGTAACGAAAAACGCTGGACTTTTGTCTTTATTCGTATATACTGTGTGTTTGAAAGGGTGGTTATATGAAATCCTTGATCGATCAGTTGTATTATTTGGATGATACGCCTCTTAAAACACACGAAAAGAGTTTCAAAGAATTAAGCAAGGAAATGAACTCCCTCCTGTTTGATGAGATCAGGCAGTATCTGCCGCAGGAGCAAAAGAAACTGGCGCTTAGGGTCGAAGAAATATATGGTGCAATGCTTTCCGTGGAATCAGAAGCGGCATTTTGCAGAGGTTTCAGTACAGCGGCAAAACTGCTTTTGGAAGCAGTAGCAAAGGATACGGATTAATTCCTTTATTTCTAACCGAATAACGCTGGACTTTCGGATTGTTTCATATATACTGTTGTCTGAAAGGAAGGTATGTATATGAAACCGATGATAACAAGACTCTTTTACAGCGATGATTTGACGCCGTATATGGATGACGATGCACGGCTTGAAGAAATCTCAAAACAGCGGCATGAGATATTGGAACAGATCAGAGAGATCTTGCCGGATGAGCAGAAAGAACTCGTCAAAAAAGCAGAAGATCTCAACAATGAGATATTTTCGATAGAAGTTGAAAAATCTTTCTATATCGGATTTCGCACTGCCGCCAAGATCTTCAAAGAGGCATTTTTGAGCGATAAATAAGGAAAATACTGGACTTCGGCGCACTCTCCCGATATTGTAGAGTAAATACAGTTGAAGGGAGGTGAAACCATGAACAGTAAAAAATCGTCCGAACTCATAAAGGCATTGTTTGAAGGATACTTTGCGCCTGTTGAAGTCATGACGCAGAACAATCCCGAATATGATGCCGCAAGCAAAGCCGTGAATGTTAGCGAAGATAAACTCCGCAACACATTCTCCAAAGAACAGGAAGAACTGTTCGAGGAATTCCATTCCGATCTTCTTGCGCAGGAAGACACTCTGATCGTGAGAGCCTTCGGCTTGGGACTGAAAACGGCAATGCTGTTACAAAACGAGTTAAAGGACATACCGCTCGGAAACATCAGAGATCTGTTAGGACAGAAGGAGTAACAAAATGAGTTCAATAATCAGCAAACTAATCCATAATGAGGACTTTATAGAAAGCGCGACTAATCGTTCAGAAGAAAAAGAAGTAAAGGATCAGATCAAGGAATTGTCTGATAAACTGCTTAAAAACATGGATGACACAGCAAAAAATCAGTTTGATGACTACACATCACTGATGAACTTAAAGAACAGTTTTGATGATGAAAAGGCTTTCTACTTAGGCTTCAAATGCGCTGTAAAAATACTTTCCGAAGTATATGCGGACAAAGACGAATAAACAAGAATGAATAAATACGATGACCGCCGGATATGTTTCGGCGGTCATTTTTTGGAGGTGACTCAATATATTTGATTGGCTTGGTGACATAATCTCAGGAATGGGCACAGCCATCAGCGATGCCTTTTCCACAGTCTCAGATACAATAATCGACGGTATCTTAAACCGTATCATTCAGTGGCTGTTTACAGTCATATATGACGGCATCGCAGACTTCTTTACAATGATCAGCGGTATGGGTGTTGAAATATTCGACCTTGATTGGGTGACGGCGGTTGTCGAACTCTTTTCCCTTTTCGGATGGGTTCTCTTTGTAGTCGGGCTGATCGTTTCCGCTTTTGACCTTGCCGTTGAATATCAGAACGGCAGGGCGAATGTGCAGAGCACGGCGCTCAATTGGATAAAGGGCTTTATGGCGGTTTCGCTGTTTACGATCACGCCCATTGAGTTATATAAATTTTGCGTATCATTGCAAAACACGCTGTCCGGCGACCTTACAAGGATATTCGCGTCTCAACAGGGAACAACGCTCGGAGAGGTCGCGATGTTCGCTTTGCAGTCCTACTTTAATCCGCAGGGCGCGTCCATGTCGATCGGACTGTTTGAACTTGTCATGCTGATCGCGCTCGGATTCTGTGTGTTCAAGATTTTCTTTGATAACATCAAGCGCGGTGGTATTCTGCTGATACAGATCGCAGTCGGCTCGTTATATATGTTCTCCATACCCAGAGGATACGATGACGGATTCAACCAGTGGATCAAACAAGTCATCGCGCTCTGTATCACGGCATTTCTTCAGACAACTCTACTGTTCCTTGGTCTGTTGACTTTCCCGAACAACATCCTGCTCGCCATCGGCATTATGATGGCAGCGGCGGAAGTGCCGAGAATCGCGCAGCAGTTCGGTCTGGACACAAGCGTGAAAGTCAATGTGATGAGCGCAGTGCATATGGGCACATCGGCTGTTAATCTTGTAAAGGCTGTAGGAAAGTGAGGTGACTAATATGGGCGATTTAACGAAGAATGACATTGAAGTGTGTGATCTTGAGATCAACGATGATGGTGACGGCATCAGCGCGTACCTTGAAACACTTTTCGATGTTGATGAAAAGTTCGGTACAAATGTAAACGATGACGATGACTCTTGGGTGAACTTTTATGCGGAATACTTCCCAGAAAGCGGCGAGTTAAAATGCACATATTTCGTGGACAGAGCTAATGGCAGCGATGAACATGAATATGTCCCGTCAGCAAATGAAAAAAGCCTTATAATTTCAATGTTGGAAGAAGAATGCCAAAAAGAGTCAGGGTACTCAATTAGCGAATTTCTCAATAGTTACACTGAGGAAAGTTCTTTGAGTCTTAGCTAAAATTAAATCTCCCTTTAGCAGTTCATTATCAACAAAAATATTACTATAACTAATACTATTTGTAACATTGTTATAAGGCAAAAAGATCGCTCCTTTATACTTTTTTAAAAAAATATAAAAGAAAATGCGCACTTGTGCAAAGCCGAAAAACAAGGCTATGACTAATGAAACGGCAAATAACGAAGAGTGTTAATTGCCTTATAAGAGCGCATTCCTTTAACAGAAATCGGTATTTCATATTGTTTTTTTATATACTATGTGATAGCATAATATATAATTATAAATAATATTATTATTGAAAATTGAATTGCATCAGGGAGGTCCTTCAATGGGCATTTTTAGGAAAATGAAAGAAAAAAGAGATGCAAAGAAAAAAGCCGAATTAGAAGAATGCAAAAAAGAATTTGCTGAAATTCATATGCCGAGGATACTTTTCAGAAGAGCCATCAGGAACGCCGAAGAAAAAGGCGCCCCTATAATAATTGACGGCGTATGTTATAACTGGAACGGAAAGGTTTGGATATCAGACGAAACACCTAACGCTTATCACCGATAAGCGTTATTATTTTGCACAAAAATAAAAGCCCGGTATAAACCGAGCTTTTCGTGCTTCATTTGTCTGTATCGGAGGTAAGCGCGATTATTTTTGTAAGGCACTCCTCTTTGTCCTTTTTGTCAAGTCTTAAGAGGGCTTCCAAGAATTTGGAGAAATAATAAAACACTTCGCCTTTAGCCGTGTCTGTCTCAAAGCCGTTTTCAAACAGTTCTGATGGTTCTGATATATCATCACTAAAACAGGTTAGGTATTTAATTGACGTATTAGTGAATTTTGACATTGAAAGTATGAACTCAATATCAGGAAAATATGTACCTTTCTCATATTCTTCGAATAGTTTAGGGTCAATTGCGCATTTATCCGCTATTTCTTGCACCGTCATATTTCGGTATTCTCTGGCTGCTTTGATTCTTGGACCGCATTCTCTTATATTTCCTTTATTATCCATACATTAATCCTTCCCGGGATCTAATCCCTAAATATCTCTTAATTGTTGTTTAACATAAAAACAAAAAAATGTCAAATCAAGGAGGTATAACTTGAACAAACAATTCATATATCCGCAGAACATGAGAGCGTCCGCAACACTGTGGCTGTGGTCTTTAAGGGACTTTGCCGTAATCGTCATTGCGGCGCTTTTTTCTGCATTGGTGCTTGCCACCACAAAACTGCTGATCCCCGCGGCGCTCACGGCGGCATATGCTCTGCTGAGTATCCGCAGTGATGAAACCACGGTGCTTGATTTTCTGAAATACGCGATCAGGTACTTCATTTCCACTCAGCAATACTATGAATGGAGGCTGAAAGATGAAAAATAACAAGAAGAAAAAGAAAAACTCCGTACAGGAACTGATCGGGATAGATACTTTTTCAAAGCGCGGGCTCAAGACGAGAAACGGTGAGCTCGTGTTTTTTTCTATCTCCCCTACAAACATATCCGTCCTTTCAAAGGAAAACATTCAGACAAAGATATGGCATCTGATGATGGTGCTGTCCGCGCAGCCGGATATTGAGGTCACCTGCCTTGATTCCTGCGAAAGATTCGATGACAATAAATCCTTTATGGTCGATCGCCACGCAAAAGAGGTCAATCCCAATGTAAAGTTGTGCCTTGAAAAGGATATCGAGTATCTCGACAATATTCAGATAGAAATGTCCACGGCAAGGCAGTTTATGTTCGTTGTCCGTTTCAAGCGTGAAAAGGAAGAACAGATATTCAATCAGATCAACCGAGTCGAGAAAGCCATCGCCGAGCAAGGTTTTGAAGTAAAGAGAATGGACAAGGACGATATCAAGCATTTTCTTGCCATCTACTTCGGCACCTCCATGCAGGGCGAACTGATACCCGACATTGACGGAAAGGACTGTTTCGATGAAGAAAAGATCGAAAAGGCGTTTGCTTAATATGATTATCGTTGTATCCGTTCTCGTTTTTGCCGTATGTGCCGCGGTGCTTGTAAGTTGGCATTTGGAATCGAAGAACGCGCAAAACGCAATCAACGAATTTGACCGTGTGCTGACAGAAAGCGAAACCGCAGAAGATGATGAGAAATCGTATATCAAAAACTGTGTTGCGTGGATAGAGATACCCGGCACGGATATTGACTATCCTGTTATGCAAAAGCAGGGTGATCCCGAATATTATCTCCGCCGAAACTACAAGGGCGAGTATTCCTATTCGGGAACGCCGTTTCTTGATGAGAACTGCAATATTCGTATAAGTAAAAACTTAATCGTGTACGGTCACAATATGAAGGACGGCACGATGTTCTCCGAACTCACGAAATACAAGGACTTAAAGTTCTGTATGGAACATCAGAATCTGAAATTAACGATAGACGGCATCACATACAACTACACTTTGTATGCCGTTTGTTCCGTTGACGCATCAGAGGGCTGGTACACTTTCACAGGTCAGACAAGTGAGGACAACTTTGCCGAACTCATATCCCATATTCAGAACCGATCCTCGTACATCAGTTTCACCGAACAGGCTGAGTACGGGGATCATTTTTTGACCTTATCGACCTGCGACTACGCCAGTGACAATTCAAGGTTGATCGTGATAGCGAAAAGGAGTTGATTCAATGTTATTTAAAAAGAAAAAAGTGGAACTGACGGAAGAACAGAAAGAAGAAATACGCATCAAAGACTTCTTTGACCGTATACTTCCGTCTACGATTCGTTTTTACACGGATCATTATATCATCGGTGACAGTTACCGCTGTGTATGGGCGATAAAAGAGTATCCGCCCACTACGGAAGAACTCGCCCTATTTTCACAACTTGCCGACCGAAACAATGTGACGGTACGGCTCTATTCAAGACTTGTGGACGGACTGGAGCAGAGAAAGATCATTCAGAATGCCGCAAGACGAAACAAACTGCACACAGGCTCGGATGACGCACTTGAAAACATCACGGCAGAGGGCAATCTGAAAGATGTTGCCACTCTCATTGCAGATCTTAGAAAGAACCGAGAACCCCTGCTCC
>URED01000060.1 GCA_900546785.1 uncultured Oscillospiraceae bacterium
GCTTTTTCTATACATTTTTTTCTTTTTCGGTGTCACATCTATTGTAACGCTACATATTTTGGCGTGAATTCGTAAATATTATATTGAAGCCGGCGTCGGCTTTTGCTATAATATTGTGAGGTGATTTTATGACCGAAATTCAGAAAAAAATTGAAGAATTAAGAAAAACATTACGCTATCACAGCGACCGTTATTACAATGATGACTCGCCTGAGATAGAGGATTATGAATACGATATGATGATGCGCGAGCTGCAGGAGCTTGAGGAGAAATATCCTGAGTATGACAGCCCTGATTCGCCCACGAAAAGAGTAGGCGGCAGCGCAGACAATTCCTTTGAAAGCGTCGTGCATGCCGTTCGCATGGAATCCTTGCAGGATGCGTTTTCAAAAGATGAGCTGTACGATTTTGATAAACGTGTTCATGATGTTGTTGACCGCCCGCAATACTGTGTTGAACCTAAAATCGACGGGCTTTCCGTATCCTTAGAATACAGAAACGGCGTTTTTGTAAGAGGGTCTACGAGAGGCGACGGTGATGTTGGCGAGGACGTCAGCGGAAACCTCAAAGTTATTCATAATGTTCCGCTGAAACTCAATAAAGATATTCCTTTTATTGAGGTGCGCGGCGAGGTGTATATGCCAAAAAAGAGCTTTGAAAAGGTGGTTGACCGCCAGCTCATTAACGGCGAAAAACCTTTTAAAAATCCACGGAACGCCGCTGCCGGCTCCTTGCGCCAAAAAGACAGCAAAATCGCGGCTACCCGTGGGCTGGATATTTTCGTTTTCAATGTCCAGCAGATAGAGGGTGTTACCCTCATCTCTCACAAGGAAAGTCTTGATTTTCTGAAAGAGCTCGGCTTCAATACAATCCCCGGATATACTCTTGTGAATAATATAGACGATGCAATCAGCCGTATTGACGCGATCGGAGAAAGCCGGGGAAGTCTTGAATATGATATTGACGGTGCCGTTATCAAAGTGGATGATTTTGCAATGCGCGCCGAACTCGGCTCCACTGCCAAATTCCCGAAATGGGCTGTTGCGTTCAAATATCCGCCCGAAGAAAAGCAAACAAAGCTTGTTGATATTGAAATTGCAGTTGGCAGAACGGGTGTGTTGACGCCTACTGCTGTACTTGAGCCGGTGCACCTTGCCGGTACTACCGTATCAAGGGCAACGCTGCACAATCAAGATTTTATAAAAGAAAAAGGTATTGCAATCGGCGATACCGTAACCGTGCGTAAAGCCGGCGATATTATCCCGGAGGTGCTTTGCGTAAACGAGCATTGTTCGGACGGATATTATAAATTTCCTGAAACCTGCCCGAGCTGCGGCAGTCAAGTAATACGCGAAGAGGGCGAGGCGGCTATTCGATGCATAAACCCGGATTGCCCTGCACAGCTCCTCAGAAATCTGATCCATTTCTGTTCGCGTGACGCCATGGATATAGAGGGCCTCGGCCCGGCTATTCTTGAAACATTTGTAGATCATTCGCTGATCTCAAAAACGGAAGATATTTATGCTCTGACTTACAACAAAATTGAATCCGCAAATCTGGAAGGCTTTAAGGAAAAAAGCATTAATAATATCATGGCTTCGGTTGAAAATTCAAAGAAAAATGATCTTTCAAAGCTTATTTTTGCCCTTGGTATACGCCATATCGGCGCAAAAGCAGGAAAACTTTTGGCAGATCATTTCAAGGATATAGACAGCCTTATGAATGCTACAGTTGAACAGATCCTTGAGATAGACGGCTTCGGCGCGGTAATGGCGCAGAGCGTTTTTGATTTCTTTAAGAATGATAAAACGAAAAGCCTTATTGAAAGCCTTAAAAATTCCGGCGTCAATATGCGTTCTCTCTCTGTAGTTACCGATACCAGATTTGAAGGTAAAACCTTTGTCCTCACAGGCACGCTCACCTCGTTTACAAGGACTGAGGCTTCCAAGATCATAGAGAGCTATGGCGGTAAGACCTCGTCCTCCGTCTCTAAAAAGACAAGCTATGTGCTTGCCGGTGAAGCGGCAGGCAGCAAGCTGGATAAAGCAAACGCTTTGGGCGTGGAAGTAATCAGTGAAGATGAATTTCAAGAGATGATAAAATGAAAGAAATAAGAAAAAAACAGAAAAAACTTTTTGCTGCAATGCGCGTTATAGTTGGGATAACGCTTGTGTATATCGTGGTATATATCGGTGTGCAGCCGTATATTGCCGAGCTTGGCACAACGGCGGCAGCCGTTTTCAGCTGGCTGAGCGATATTCTCATTGTTGCGAGCCTTGCCGTTGCGCTCGTTTATTATTCACGCTATGGTAAAACTAACGCATTCTTAACAAGGATTGAGCATGAGATCAAGGACTGCGGTTATTATAAACTGAATGCAGAGCAGACTTCACCGGATGATTTCCTTGAAAAGCTGTTTGAGCGGCTTAAGGGCAACGGCTTTGCGCTGGACAGCAATGTGGAATATGACGGGTTGGAGTTCAGCTATACTGCTTTTAAAAGAAAGGAATTCTTTTATGTTTGCGGCGTGGATGATCTTTCAAAAGATGATGTGCTTGCCTATCTTGACTGCGCTGTAAATGATCTTACGGTTCGCCGCCTGAAAAGAGCGGGGAACGCGCTCCTTGTATTCGTTACGGATGAGGCGCAGGACGGCGCTGTTGCGCTTTCAAAAATGATCTGCACGTTCGGAAAGAAAGAACAGCTGAAGATCGCCATTGCTATTGTTGAGCCAAAAACCGGCAAGTGCTATTTCCTTGGAAATATGCAGACGAAAACACAGTCCATGGCGGTCGAATACTTGATGAATGCAACGATCCCGATTCCCGAGGAACTGAAATATAAAGAGATACTTCCGTTTCAAAAGGAACTTGAGGAACATATGGAAGATTTTACAATCAAAAGCTATCTTGACGGCACGTTTTATGCTCATTAAAAGGTGATCTGATGACTGAAAATGTTAGAAATTATTTAAATTCGCTAAAAGGTAAAAAAGTTGCGTTTGTAGGTATGGGCGTTGCCAATGTACCCTGCGCCGAATGGCTTGCAGGGCACGGAGTTGAAGTCTATGCCTGTGATAAGCGAGACCGTGCATATATAGGCGCGGATATCTGCGAAAGGCTTGATGAGCTTGGGGTTCATTTCAGCTTGGGCGAGAACTATTTGGACGTTTTGCCTGATATGGACGTCGTTTTCCGTTCGCACGGCATACTGCCTTTTCAGAATAAGTGGATAGGCGAGTGCATAGAAAGAGGTCAGCGCGTAACAACCGAAATGGAAGTCTTTTTTAAGCTCTGCCCGTCCAAGATCATCGGTGTGACCGGTTCAAACGGTAAAACAACTACTACAACGATTATAGCAAAAATGCTTGAGGCGCAGGGTAAAAAGGTGTACCTCGGCGGCAACATCGGAAAAGCGCTTATGCCGGAACTTGAAAATATTACGGAGGATGATATTGCAGTAGTTGAGCTTTCTTCCTTTCAGCTCTTAACGATGGGCAATATGGTCAACAAACCGGATATTGCTGTTGTTACGAATATAGAGATCACACATCAGGATCATCATATTGACCTGAATGAGTATGTTGACGCGAAAAGAAATATTCTGATATACCAGTCCGGTGATTCCAAAACGGTTTTAAATGCTGACTGCGATTATTCAATAGGCGGCAGGGTATATCACGATATGCGTTATGATGTGCGCGGAAAGCTTTATGAGTTTTCCGTGAAGCACCCCGTTGAAAACGGAGCGTATCTTGATGAGAACGGCGATATCCTATACAGCGAAAACGGCGTAAAAACAAAGCTTTTTAATAAAAATATTATTAAAATTCCGGGTATGCATAACGTTGAGAATTTTTGTACTGCCATTACTGCCGTTTGGGGGCTTGTTTCACCCGAAAATATGAAAAAAATAGCCCAAACTTTCGGCGGTGTTGAGCATAGAATCGAATTTGTGCGTGAATTTCGCGGCGTTAAATATTATAACGATTCGATAGCCACATCGCCTTCGCGCGTGATCAGCGGGTTAAACGCTTTTGACCGGAAGATCATCATGATATGCGGCGGCTCGGATAAAGGCAACGATATGAGTATTATGGTGCCGTATATTCTTGATAAAGTAAAACACCTCATTTTGAACGGTGCAACGGCTGATAAAATATATGAAGCCGTTACTTCTGATGAAAATTATGCCGCAAGCGGCATTAAGATAGACAAAACAGATACAATGGAAAATGCTTTGCTGCTTGCAAAAAAATATGCTGTGCATGGCGATATTGTATCTCTTTGCCCTGCATGCCCCGCATTCGATCAGTTTAAAACTTTTGAATACAGGGGCAGAAGATTTAAAGAGCTGGTGAATGGATTTAAAGAATGATGGATACGATTGCGTTATTAAAAAAATTGACGAAGAGCGAGGCGCTTTCCGGCTGTGAAAATGAATTAAAAAATGTTCTGACGGATATTTTGTCTGCATACGGAGATGTATATACAGATCAGATGAACAATATCTTCTGTACTTTCGGCAGCGGCAAACATTTCCTGCTTGATGCGCATATGGATGAGATCGGACTTGTTGTAACTTCGGTTACCGACGAGGGATTTTTAAAATTTTCGCCGAGCGGCGGTATTGACAGGCGTTTTTTGCCGTCAAGCGAGGTGACGGTGCTTGCCAAGGAAAAATTACGCGGTGTGATCTGCGCCGTTCCGCCGCATTTGCGCACCGACAAGGATAAAAAAGTTAACGATTTTTCCGAACTTGCAATAGATTTAGGTATGAACCGTGATGAAACGGAAACACTTGTTTCGCCCGGTGACAGAGTGGTATTTACACATGGATTTGACCGTTTATGCGTAAATTTCGTAACATCGAATTGCCTGGATGACAGGTGCGGCGCTGCCGCGCATATTCTTACGCTGGACAGGCTTAAAAAGCTTCCCGTAAAGATCACGCTCATGCTTTCGGCGCAGGAGGAGGTCGGTACACGCGGCGCAAAAGCCGGTGCTTTCGGCGTTGACGCCGATGAGGCGATCTGTGTTGATGTGTCTTTCGGCTATTCCCCGCAGTGTAAAAAAGACGATTGCGGCGAACTTTCCAAGGGCGCAATGATCGGATTTTCACCGGTTCTTGATAAGACCATCTCAAATGAGCTTGTTAAATGCGCCGAAAAAAACGGCATACCTTATCAAAGGGAGATCATGAGCGGCAAAACTGGTACAAACGCCGATGTTATATCCATCTCTAAAAGCGGCATCAGATGTGGTCTTATCTCTGTTCCGCTTAGATACATGCACACGCCGTCAGAAGTTATAGATGTTAAGGATGTAGAGGCTGTTGCGGATCTGATTGCCGCCTATATTGCGGAAAGGGCGGGTGTATGTAATGCTTAAGGAGCTTTGCCTTTTGAACGGTACTTCCGGCGACGAAGACCGCGTCAGAGAATTTATCGTTGATAAAATCAAAAACAAATGTGAATATAAAATAGATGCTCTCGGCTCAGTAATTGCTTTTAAAAGAGGAAAGAAAAGACCGGCAAATAAGGTCATGATCTGTGCCCATATGGATGAAGTTGGTTTCATTGTAACATCCGTTACCGATGATGGGTATTTAAAGTTTTCCCCGGTAGGCGGGATAGAGGCGGATTGCGTATTAACACGCAGGCTGAATGTCAATGGCAAGATCGGTGTGGCCGGTTCAAAAGCCGTTCATTTGATGAGCAGTGATGAAAAGGATTCAGCGCCTAAGTTTTCCGATATGCTGCTTGATATCGGCGCCGGCGGCAGAGAGGAAGCACTGAAGTATGCACTTCCGGGTGATTTTGCCTATTTTATTTCTGATTATAATGAATTCGGCAACGGGTTTATTAAGGCAAAAGCACTTGATGACCGTATTGGCTGTATGCTGATGCTTGAGCTTATAGACAGCGAACTTGAATATGATACGTACTTTTGCTTTCATGTTCAGGAAGAAGTAGGACTCAGAGGCGCAGAATGCACCGCTTATGATGTTAAACCGGATATTGCCGTTGTTCTGGAAGCGACTACTGCTGCCGATATAGACGGCGTTGAAGGCGCTGAGCGTTGCTGTCTGCTCGGCAAAGGGCCTGTTGTTTCTTATATGGACGGCAGAACCGTATATGATCGTGAACTGTATCTTAAAGCCATGCAAACAGCAAAAGATAACGGAATAACTGTTCAGACGAAAACAAGGATCGCGGGCGGGAACGATGCAGGAGCCGTTCAGACGGCTGCCGGCGGCAGCCGTGTTTGCGCGGTATCTTTGCCGTGCCGGTATATCCATACGGGTTCAAGCGTTGTCAAAAAAAGCGATATTGATGAAACAAGAAAATTCTTAAAGGTATTTTTGAATACGCTTTATGATTGAGAATATTGAAGCTTTTGACAGCCTTAACGAATATTGTGCCGAGGATATTTTTACGGTGCGCATAAAGGCGCTTGCCGAAACTTACGGCTTTTCATACCCGTTTGCGCAGTTTTACAGGCAAATGAGCGGCGATAAGTGTACGGCGGTTTTCTGCATACTTGATCATGATGTGACCGTAGCCGCTGATTTTGATATTGCCGATCAGACGGAACTTGCTTCTTTTTTCGGACTTCGCGGATATTCTTCTCTTTTATGCGCAGAGCCGTTTATTCAGGGTAAAAGTGCAAAAAGCGGTGTGGTTATGGCGGCTAACGGACTTTACTCGTCAGAAGACAATATAAATATTCATTTTGTCAGCCGGTTTGATGAACTGATATGTCTTTTTGATTTTCTTGAGTACGGCGGCGGGTTTGACGATTGGTATGCCGATATCAAAAGGCGGATCAATAAAGGAACTGCTTGTGCCTGCGCAGTATTTGACGGGGACAAGATCGTATCCTCAGCGTTGCTTTCGTCGATTTACAGAAATGCGGCGGTGCTTTCAGGCGTAAAAACTGATGAGAAATACAGAAACAGAGGCTATGCGGGCGCGCTTATACGTGCGCTTACTACTGAGATCGGCGGAAATATATATCTTATGCGCGAGCAGGATAAAAACGAACATTTTTATCATGAACTCGGTTTTAAAAATGTTGGTGAGTGGAGAATTTACGAATGACACCATTTTTTAATATTGATGAAAAAATACTTAATGCTTCCGATAAGGCGCTTGAAAAAGCTAAGGATCAGTTCAAGATCATTGATGAAATAACGGAGTATAATCAGCAAAAGGTGCTCAGCGCTTTTATTAAGCACGGCGTTTCGGAAAGCCATTTTACATCTACAACGGGCTACGGTTACGGAGACCGCGGCCGTGAAACGCTCGATAAAATATGGGCGGATGTTTTCGGCGCTGAGGACGCGCTTGTTCGTCATAATTTTACATGCGGCACCCATACGCTTTCTACAGCTCTTTTCGGCGTCTTGCGGCCGGGCGATAAGATGCTTGCAGTCACGGGCACCCCTTATGATACCATACACAGCGTTATCGGTTTATCCGGAGAGGGTATGGGGTCTTTAAAAGATTTCGGTATCTTGTATGATGAAGTAAAGCTGAAAAACGGCAGGCTCGATTATGAGGCGATAGAAAAAGCCGTTGATGATTCCGTTACGATGATCTACATTCAGCGAAGCCGAGGATACGAGCTGCGCCCGAGCTTGCTTATCAACGAAATTGAGAAGGTTGTAAAACTTGCCAAATCTAA
>URED01000061.1 GCA_900546785.1 uncultured Oscillospiraceae bacterium
CACTGAAAATGATGGCGGCGTGGATGAATTTTTGCTTTTGAAACGGCAGATGTGCCGCCGCCCATCAACGGTGAAAAAGTGAAAAGTCGCCGCGCCGGCACATTTTCAGCATATTGGATTCGGTTCTCGCCAGCTTATTGCCCCCGAGCGAAAGACGGAAAGCGCAAATGCCGCATAAACATTTGGTTTATGCGGCATTTAACTATTTTCAGCGCAGTATTAATTCTACAGGCAAGATCATTTTCCTGCTGTCCGCTATTTGACTTAATTTGAAATATAAATATATTTGCGCGGTTCAGCCGACTTTATCGACAGTCTGAACGCCCGGCAGGATTTCAGATCCGCCGGGCGCTTTCTGTTTGCCGTATATTTACTTTGCCATTTCGGCTCTTGCCTCTTTGATACGTTCAACAAAGAGTCTGCCGGTCTCTGTGATCTTATCGTAATCACCCGTTTTTGCACCGGCTATGAGTGAAGAGCCTGCGCCGCACGCGAACGCGCCCGCTTTGATCCAATCCTTAACATTATCCACGCTTACGCCGCCGGACGGCATCATGACCGCGTTCGGGATCGGACCGTGCATATCCTTGATAAACGCGGGACCTGCAATATCGCCGGGGAACACCTTAAGCACGTCTGCGCCGCACTCCATGGCGGCAACAGCCTCCGTGGGCGTATAGATGCCGGGCATGGAGGGAATACCGTAACGGTTGCAGCATTTGACGGTCTCCGGGTCAAAATACGGTGCCACGATATATTCCGCGCCGGCAAGGATCGCAATTCTTGCCGTAGCGGCGTCCATGACCGTGCCCGCGCCGATGATGATCTCTCCGTTGCTGTACTTGGCACGCATTTCCTCGATAAGCTTATCCGCGTGCGGAACGGTGAACGTAAGCTCGATTGCCGCTACACCGCCCTTTATGCAGGCATCCGTAATCTTTTCCGCCTGCTCTACCGAGGTTGCCCTGACTACCGCAACGATGCCGACCTCGTGAATCTTTGCCAGTGTTTCTATTTTATTTGCCATAACGTTTTTATCCTCCGTAAATTCTGTTATCTCTGCACTCTTGCCGTGCCGCCGTTTACTTTTGCCTCTACCTCTTTGAGCGAAGCCATAGAGGTATCGCCGGGCGTTGTCATGGCAAGCGCGCCGTGAACCGCGCCGTAGTTGACCGCCTTCTGCGCGTCCTCATAAGTCATAAGGCCATAGATCAGACCCGACGCAAAGCTGTCTCCGCCGCCGACGCGGTCAAGGATCTCCAGCGCGGGAAATTCTATGGAGTGATAGATCTGCCCGTCTGCATAGCATATGGCTTTCCAGGAATTTTCCGTTGCCGTAATAACGGTTCGAAGCGTTGTGGCAATGACCTTGAAATTCGGATACGCCTTGCAGACCTCCCCGAGCATTTTAATATATCCGTCCATATTCAGCTCTTTCAGATCGGCATCGTTGCCCTCCACCTCAAAGCCGAGGCAGGCGGTGAAATCCTCTTCATTACCGATCATGACGTCAACATATTTTGCAAGCTCCCTGTTGACCTCCTGCGCCTTTTTCACGCCGCCGATATCGTTCCAGAGCGACGGGCGGTAGTTGAGGTCATAAGAAACGACCGTGCCGTATTTCTTTGCCGCCTTAACGGCTTCAATTACAACGGCAGCCGAATTTTCCGAAAGGGCTGCGTAGATGCCGCCTGTGTGGAGCCAGCGCACGCCAAGCTCTCCGAAAATATGATCCCAGTCTATCTCTCCGGGCTTGAGCTGGCTGATTGCGGTATGTCCTCTGTCCGAAGTGCCTACAGCGCCGCGGATACCAAAGCCGCGTTCCGTAAAGTTGATACCGTTTCTTGTTGTTCTGCCGATACCGTCATACTTCACCCATTTGATGAGCGAGGTATCCACGCCGCCCTGCAGAATAAGATCCTCCAGCAGATAACCGACTTCGTTTTCGGCAAAGGCAGTAACAACGCCTGTTTTCATGCCGAAGCAGCGCCTGAGTCCGCGGGCAACGTTGTATTCGCCGCCGCCCTCCCACGCTCTGAACGAGCGGGCCGTTTTTATTCTGCCCTCTCCGGGGTCAAGGCGCAGCATGATCTCGCCGAGTGAGATCTCATCAAACATACATTCCTCTTTCGGTCTTAAATTTAAATTCATATAAAAGCCTCCTGAAAGATTTATTCAAAATCGAAGTATTTAACAGCATTGTTGTATGAGATGCCGCATACGATCTCGCGGAGCATCTCCTCATCGTTTGCGTACCAGCCGTCCTCCACCCATCTGCCGATCAGGCGGCACAGGATTCTTCTGAAATAATCGTGCCTTGCATAAGAGGTAAAGGAACGTGAATCCGTTTCCATGCCGATGAATTTACCGAGTATGCCGAGGTTGCCCAGCGTTTTGAGCTGATCCGTCATGCCGTCCATCGTATCCAGGAACCACCATGCGGGGCCGAACTGGAGCTTGGATTGCGCTTCCGGCCCTTGGAAATTGCCGAGCATCGTTGCAAGAACGATATTATCCTTATTGTTCAGATTGAACAGCACGGTCTTGGGCAGCTTACCCTTGACCTCCAGCGAATCAAGAAAACGGCTGAGTGTATACGCTGTCTGATCATCGCCGACGGAATCAAACCCGGTATCGGGACCGAGGAGCTTGAATTTTGCCGTGTTGTTATTGCGCATGGCGCCGAGATGGATCTCCAGCGCCCAGCCAAGCTCGTAATATTTTTCGCCCAGTGCGGTCATGACGGCTGTTTTATAAGCGTCCCGCTCCTTTTGCGTAACGGCTGCGCCGCTCATAGCCTTTTGGAACGCCGCCTCTATATAAGCATCATCCGCCGGCTCATACGGCATAGAATTGAAAGCATGATCCGAAACACGGCAGCCGCGTTCGTGGAAATAATCCACCCTTTTCAGCAATGCGGCAATCACGTCTTTATACGAGTTGATCTCACACCCGGCGCTTTTGCCTAAAAGCGCGATATAATCCGCAAAGCCCGCATTTTCTATGGAAAGCGCCTTATCCGGCCTGAAACCGGGCAGCACACGGCAGGAAAACGAGCTGTCTGCAAGCAGGGTATGATATTCAAGGCTGTCCGCCGGGTCATCCGTTGTGCATACTATCTTAACATTTGAGTTTTTTATAATGCTCTGCGGTCTGAAATCGCCGTTTTGGATTGCGGCGTTGGCGCGGTCAAAAATATCGTCCGCCGTTTTTGCGCTGAGCGGCGTATCTATGCCGAAATATTTTTGCAGTTCCAGATGCGCCCAGTGATAGAGCGGATTGCCGATGGCGTACTGCAGCGTATACGCAAATTTTTCAAATTTCTCTCGCGCGCTTTTATCGCCCGTGCAGTAATCCTCTTCCACGCCGCAGGAGCGCATGGCGCGCCATTTATAATGATCCCCTGCAAGCCAAAGCTCGGTTATATCCCGGGGCGGCTTGTTTTCATAGATCTCTTTGGGGCTTAAATGGCAGTGATAATCGCAGATGGGCATATCCGCAACGTATTCGAAATACAGTTTTTTTGCCGTATCCGTATCCAGCAAAAAATTCTTATCCATAAATTTCTCCAAATTATCGCCTTCCGAACACCTATAAATTTATAGTCCTATTATATACTTTACTTTATGGCATTTCAAGCCGAAACTTCATATATTAAAATTAAAATATTGAATAATCCGCATGGAACTGCTATAATGGCTTTATATCATGTACATAGCAAGGTGATCGGTATGAATATTTGTATTTTCGGCGCTTCCAGCGATATTATAAATGAAAAATATGTAAACTCCGCTTACGAGCTGGCGGCAAAAATGGCAAAACGCAGCCACGGCCTCATCTTCGGCGGCGGCGGGAAAGGCGTTATGGGCGCCACGGCGCAGGCTGTTTATGATAACGGCGGCTTCGTATACGGCGTTGCTCCGGAATTTATGAGCGAATACAATGTGTTTTTTGAGCACTGCACAAAATTTAAGCACACCAAAACAATGGCTGAAAGAAAGACCTTTATGGAGGATCAGGCAGACGCTTTTATCATCGCTCCCGGCGGAATCGGCACATTTGAGGAGTTTTTTGAGGTCTACACCTTAAAGCAGCTCGGCAGGCACAGCAAGGCGATCGCTGTTTTCAACCCGTTCGGGTACTACGATAAGCTGCTCGATATGCTGAAACACTGCGTGCACGAGGATTTTATGGTAAGCGCCTCTCTTGATCTTATAAAGATCTTTGAAGATCCCGACGAACTGCTGGACTATATTGAAAACTACAGCGGCAAGACCGCCGATGTTCAGAAGCTCAGATACGATCTAAAAGATGAATAAAAAGCAGATTTACTGTATGTGGCGTAAAAATAAGAGCGCCTGAAAATCAGGCGCTCTCAGCGTGTAGAAAAAGGTGTAAATATAGAAAAGCGGGCAATCCTACACGCTGAGGAGACTTCGAGAAATCGAGCTGAATTTCGTTTTCTTGCGAGCGGGTGCCGTACATATAAGCTGACGAGCAAAAAACGGAAAGCGCAAATGCCGCATAAACGCTTGGTTTATGCGGCATTTAACTGTTTTAAATATGTTTATTCATTTTAGATTAAGTCGTTTTATACCTTGAATATGTAAAGCATATATCACGCGGTTCAGCCGACTTTATCGACAGTCTGAGAGCGCCTGAAAATCAGGCGCTCTCGTTACAAATTCATTTAATATACTTTGAAGGCTTACCAGCTGCCGCCGCCACCGCCGCCGGAGCCGCCGCCGGAAAAGCCGCCACCGCCGCCCGAAGAGGTCTGCGGGGCAGAGGTCATGGCGCTTGCAGCGCTGTGGAGCGTGCTGCTCATAAAATGCCACATCATAAAGGTATTGAAGTTGCCGCTTCCGTAATACCACTCCGGCGGCTCAACGGCAATATCCTTAAACTTTTCCACCCATGCGTCCGAAACGCCTAACACGTAAGCATACGGCAATATATCGTAAAAATACTTGGGGTCGTCAAACGCCAGCTTTTCAAGCCTGTCTTTTTCCGCCGTTTCAAGGAACAGCTTAAAGCCCTCTATCTTTTGGAGGATCTCATGCCCTTTATCCGTTCTTTTGCGCACGAAAAACGCCAAGATGAACGCAAGCACAAGTATTACGATACCTGCGATAAACGCGGCATACCTTTCCCCGCCGCCGAATGTTGCGTTGAAAATGAACACGTTAACGGCAAAGCAGAGGATGACCGCCGCCCAGCAGAGCATGCGCATAAGGAGCGAGGAATTTGAAAACACCTTTCTTCTGTTTTCCATCGTATTGTAATTTGCGGATATCTTTTGCAGCGTTTTATAAAATTTATTTTCAAGATCATCGCTTGTTATGCGGTTTTTGCCGCTTTCAAAAAGCCCGTCAAAAAACAGCTTTTTGTTCACGTCCTGCCCGTCAAAATACGTTTTTCTGCGCTCTATATAATAATCCGCGCCGTCATAATATTCGCTGCTGGGCTTTTCGTTTATGGCGATATAACCCTCGTTCGCAAGCTCAATGAGCAGTGCGACCATATCCTCCTGCGGCAGATTGCCTTTATACCAATACGCAACGTCTGCGCTGCTCATGCCTTTCGGCGGATAGAATTCAACCACCTTAACTACTTTTTTATCCTTGCCGAACCTGCGCCAGATAACGGCAACAAAAATCAAGCACAAAACGGGGATACCCGCCATGGCGCAAAGCTTGGCTATATGCGCGGCGGTATCAAAATAAAAATAGCCCTCCGCCAGCTCAAGCCTGACTGTAAATGCCTCATGCGGGCTGAGTTCCCGGGTGAGCCTGCCGCTGATCTCAAGATCATTTACGTAATATTCAATATCATCCGTGCCCGAAAAACCGTAGCTTCCGGCGGAAAAGCCAAGCATATCCGCATTAAACGGCTTTGGCATGGTGATCGTAAAAGTCACATCGTCTATATATGTATCCCAGCCCGTGCCGATGATATTGTAATAAAGCTCATCATACCCGTCTGCAACGTCCTGCCCCAGCGCGTAATTATACGAGATCGTGTAATGCTTTGCGCCCCTTACGGTGGTATCTTCATCACCGATCTGTAAAACCAGCTGTGAATTTTCCGTTGATCTGGAATAATTATCGCTGCAGCGTACATTACTGATCTTCGCGCGCGTTACGGCTGAAGAGCCGTCCGCCCTTTCCACTTCATTGCGAAGCGGGATATATCTGTATATCCCGTGGCGCGACTCGTTAAAATAAACGTCTATATTTTCCGTTACGCGCAGGACATTATCCTGCGCAACATCAATAGCAACATCATAAGCGGTTATATAATAAGGTTCGCCGGGATGCTCCGCGCCCAGAGCGGGAAAAGCCGGCAAAAGCGCGGCAAGCAACAGGACTGCCGGCAGTATTCTTTTAAAAAGCTTCATGAAAAATCTACCTTTACGGCTTGTTTTTCAGCCTCATTTTCAATCACGAACATCTGCTTTTTGCCGAATTTAAACATTTTAGCGATGATCGAAGACGGAAACATTTCTATCTTATTATTATAGTTTTTTACAACGGCGTTATAGTATTTGCGCGCGTTTGCGATATCCTCTTCCGTTCTTTGAAGCTGATTGTTGAGATCAAGAAAATTCTGATTTGCTTTCAGATCCGGGTACTGCTCGGCAAGTATGTTAAAGCCTGCAAGCCCTCTGGAAAGCTCTGCGTTTGCCTGCAGCTTCTGATCCGCAGTCATTTCACTGTATCTGCCGTTTCTGGCAGAGATCACGCTTTGCAGCGTCGCTGCCTCATGCTTTGCATAGCCCTTTACACTTTCCACGATATTGGGGATCAGATCCCATCTTTTTTTGAGGTAGACGTCCATGGTTGCAAACGCCTCCTCAACCGTGTTTTTCAGATTTACGAGCGAATTATACGTTGCGCCCGTATATATGCCCAAAATCAGAACGATCAAAACGATCACGGCAACGATCACAACTGCCGCGATTGCACCTGCGCCCATAATCATTCCTCCCTTTAAAGTATTTCAATTTTACTTTACCATACGTGATTATTTTATGCAAGAAATTTCTTTTACCAAATTAAAAAATAAAGCGGCGGAGCAAGCCCCGCCGCACAGACTGTCGATAAAGTCGGCTGAATCGCACAATATATCTTTTAATAATTTAAAAAAGAAAAATAATTAAATTAAAAGCAACTTTAAATCAAAGAGTGCACTAAAAATAGTTAATGCCGCATAA
>URED01000062.1 GCA_900546785.1 uncultured Oscillospiraceae bacterium
GGGATGGTGATGTCGGCGGCGGCTGCGGCCACGTGGCAATCTGTACCGGCGAGGGTACGACCTCATATTTCTACTCATACGACCAAAACTGGAACGGCAAAGAAATGCACAAAGTAAAGCACGATTATGATGATGTTTACGGCGTTCTCAGACCAAAAGACCAGTCAAAAGTAGGCGCAACTGCTACGACTACCACTTCAACAGCATCTAAAAATGTCGGTTCTTATGTTCCGTCCGTGAAATGGCAGAACGGCTCAACAAGCGAGACGGTATACGCCCGTTCCGATTTCAAAGAAAAAATTGGCACTATTTATCCGCGGTCATCTGCTAAGTGCTTTGGTAAAAAGGGCAGCGCCTATTGCGTGCAGTATGATCTTGACGGTACAAATAAGCACAAGGTTGGGTTTGTTAAGTATGCCGGCGGAGTCAAGACTGCTCCTACAAGCGGCAGAAATTACAAAAACGGCTCAACAGCGGAAACAGTCTATACCGATACCGCTAAAAAAGGCAAGGCGGGCAGCCTTGATAAAAACGAGGCGTGCCTCTGCCCCACAAAGACGGACGGTATGTTTCTTGTTATTTACAAGGTAAACGGCACGTCAGCCTATAAATGCGGCTTCACCGTTTATGACGGCGGCGTGGAATAAAAAATATCCCGGCTCTTAATTGAGTCGGGATTTTATTTATTCCGTATATAACTAATTGATTCAATACAATAGAGCCCCATCTTAAATAAGTCGGGGCTTTTTTTATTATCTCTTTTAGCAGTACAGTCCTCCGTACTGAGAGATGATCAGGCTGGCGGCCTTTGGGTCGCAGTGTTTGATATTGATCGGGTATTGCAGTTTTTTTATATAATTAAACATAGAATTAACTCCTTTATTATTGTTCATTTC
Organism: uncultured Oscillospiraceae bacterium; assembly: GCA_900546785.1. Lineage (GTDB taxonomy): Bacteria > Bacillota > Clostridia > Oscillospirales > Acutalibacteraceae > Eubacterium_R > Eubacterium_R faecipullorum. The sequence goes on from URED01000062.1 coordinate 897, forward strand.
ATATTATGCTTTCAGCGCGCATTTGTTAAATCGGGACTCGATAAACGCATTTGCAGGCAAACGCATACGCTTCTGTTGAACAATGCCGCGAATAGTTGTATAATAAAACAGTATTGGTTGCATATCATGGTAAAATACGGTCACATGGAGGTATTATGCGTATAAATTCGGCAGCTTTATCTGAATTATCTGTTGTTAAAAATATTTGCGAAGCAACGATATCTGCAATATATCCGAAGTATTACCCCGCAGGTGCGGTACGTTATTTTCTTGAACTGCACAGTGAAAATAATATATTAAAAGATATTGGTGAAGGCTGTGTTTATTTGTATAAAGATGCTTTGGAAATACCTGTCGGCACCGTTACGGTCAAGGGGAATGAAGTGTGCAGATTATTTGTTTTGCCTGCGTATCAGGGTAAAGGGTATGGTTCTCAGCTTCTCGATTTTGCGGAGAACATTATCTTGCGGCATTATTCGAATGTTGTTGTGGCGGCGTCATTCCCTGCCAAATGTATTTATCTGAAACGAGGATATGCAGATACTGATTTTAAACGTATTCAAACGTATAACAGTGATTTTCTGTGTTACGATGTTATGGAAAAACATACAGTATAATTAGATGATGCCAATTATATAGTAGGGTAAAAGGATATGCCGCAGTCTGTGTGCATGAAAAAAGAATTATGACAGGCGGCTTAACGATAAAAACAGCCGATGTGCCTTGGCAGAGGGTGCGTCGGCTGTTTTTTTCTTCGGAATACGGGCATTACATTAGGTTTTAGATTTTTTTAACAATTCTTTATAATTGGTTTACCTCATTTTAAAAGGGCGGCGGTATGATTGAGCCATAGGAACCGAAAGGAGTGTGTTTTATGAATATACTTGTTACGATAGACGCAAATTATGCAGATGTGCTTATAAAAATGCTCAGATCGCTTGCAGCGTCAAACAGAGAGAACTTTGATGTTTATATAGCCCACAGTTCGCTCACGTTTACGGATCTTACATATATCCAAAACGGCGTGGACTGCGGCAGAATAAAGCTGCACCCGATCAAGATTTCCGAGCGGCTGTTTGAGGGCGCGCATTTCACAAAGCGCATCTCCAAGGAAACGTATTACCGGTTGCTGCTGTTTGAATACCTGCCGCCCGAGGTGGACAGGATTTTGTATCTTGATCCCGATATCGCCGTGCTGAATTCCGTGAAACTGATCTATAATATGGAATTCGGAGATATGATCTTTGCCGGGGCAGGGCATACACGCGGCGTCATAAAGGCATTCAACCGAATGCGCCTTAATCTGGGTCTGCACGGCGATTATATCAACGCCGGCGTGCTTATGATCCATGTGGATAACATGCGCAAATACGTTGACGCCGAGACCATATTCAGATATATAGATAAAAAAGGCAAAACACTTTTTCAGGCGGATCAGGACGTGATCAACGCGCTTTTCAAAAATAAGATCATCTCCATAAACCCCTGCTTTTACAATCTGGACGAAGCCACCTACAGAAGAAAAGGACTTGATCTGGAGTGGGTGCGCCGAAACGCGGTCTTTGTGCATTACAACGGTAAAAATAAGCCGTGGAAAGAAAATTACCGCGGCGAGCTGAATGTTTTTTGGAATCAGGAAAAAGAGCGGCAAACGGCTGTAAAAGGATTCGAGGCGGCTGTGTGATGAACGGGATTTTGAAATTAAAAAGCATTTCAAAGCGGCAGTGGGCGCTTGCAGGCGCGTCGGCCGCAGTGATGCTCGCAGGTTTTCTTGCGCTGTATCTGACCCTCGGCAGGGAACTGCTTTCCGTTATAAGCGACCGGCAGGTATTCAAGGCGTGGCTGGACGGATTTTCCGTGCCCGCAAACGCTGTGTTTGTGTTTATCCGTGCGTTTCAGACGGTCATCAAAATCATACCCGCCGAGCCGCTTGAGATCGGTTCGGGATATGTGTGGGGCACGTTCGGCGGCTTTTTCTACTGTATGCTCGGCACGGAGATAGGCTCGCTCATCATTCTTGCGCTCACAAGGCTTTTCGGCGTTCGGTTCGTTAATCTTTTCGTGGATACAAACAAGATCAATGAGTGGGCGTTTATCAAAGACTCCAAAAGGAAATATCTGCTGCTGTTCATCATTTATCTTATACCCGGCACGCCCAAGGATATCATTACCTATTTTATAGGCCTTACGGATACAAAGATACTTCCTTTTCTGGTCATTACGGGTATTGCAAGGATCCCCGCCATCATCTCCTCAACCTATTGCGGCAGCAGACTTATAGATAATAACTATACGCTGTTCATCGTGGTCTTTGCGCTCATAACCGTGGTGTCCGCACTCGGCACTTATTTCGGAACGAAATATATGAAAAAGATGAAAGAGGCATAAACGCGCTTTCAAGATACACGTATCACGCCCTGACCTCCGAAAGGGCATAATTGCCGGCAACTGCAACCTGAGCGGCTGCCGGCAGCTTTTTGCGTTCTTCACAAGCTGTGCCAAAGCAACGTGCCGGTTGATTTGTGCTGTTGCATATTCAGGGTGATTTTATTTAAAATATATTTATACTTTTTTATTGTTGTTTTTAACGGTCTGTTGTGTTACAATATCTGCGATACGGCAGATAAAGAGGTTTAAATATGAAATTATCGCTTGTTGTTCCCTGCTATAATGAAGAGGGAAATGTAGAGAAATTTTATTCGGAAGTAAAAAAGGTATTTGCGGGGAAAGTTGCCGATTACGAATTCGTTTTTGTGAATGACGGCAGTAAGGACGATACCTATAAATTACTTAAAAAGCTTTATGAGGAGCACAAAGAATCCCGAATTCAGGTGCTTTCTTTCAGTCGTAACTTCGGCAAGGAGGCTGCGATCTATGCCGGGCTCAATGCCGTGCGCGGAGATCTTGTCTGCCTTATAGACGCGGATCTGCAGCAGCGCCCGGAGGTCGTGCTCCAAATGCTGGATATCATGGAAAAGGACAGCAGCGTGGATTGCGTGACCGCGTATCAGGACGAGCGTAAGGAAAGCAAATTGATGAGCGCCATGAAGTCCGCCTTTTATAAGATCATCAATAAGGTGGCGGAGGTACCGTTCGTAAACGGCGCGTCCGATTTTAGGCTGATGAAACGCCAAATGGTTCAAGCCGTGCTTGAAATGGGCGAATACCACCGGTTTTCCAAGGGTATCTTCAGCTTTGTGGGTTTCAATACCGAATATATGCCCTATACCGTGCAGGAAAGGGAGAGCGGCGAATCAAAGTGGAGTTTCATAAAACTGTTAAAGTATGCAATAGAGGGTATCGTTTCCTTTACCACGTTCCCGCTTAAGGTCTCGGCATATATCGGGTTCTTCTCCTCGCTCGCGTCTATCATCTACCTTTTAGTGGTCATTATTCAGAAGCTGGCGTTTGGTATAGATGTGCCCGGTTATGCTACGATCGTCGTTCTGGTACTGCTTCTCGGCGGGCTCCAGCTCTTTTGCCTCGGCATACTCGGCGAATATATATCCAAGATCTACGTTCAGGTGAAAAACAGACCCGTCTATATCCTTAAAGATCATCTCGGCGCTGAAAAGGGCGGTAAAAATAATCATGAATAAAATAAAGGCACTTTTTATCAAGTACAAAGAGCTTATCACGTACGTCATTTTCGGCGTGCTCACAACGCTTGTAAACTTCGTTTGTTTCTGGGCGCTCAATAAGATATTCGGCGATCATGTCTATCTTCTGAACAATGCGATAGCTTGGGTCGTTTCCGTGGTCTTTGCATATGTTACAAACAAACTTTGGGTGTTTGAATCCAAAAGCTGGAATATCAAGATCGTAGCGCGCGAGGTCGTCAGCTTTTTCGCGGCGCGCCTTTTCAGCTTCGGCGTGGAAGAGGGCGGCCTTTGGCTGCTGGTAGATGTGCTTTCCATGGGCGGCATCTCGTTCATGCTGCTCGGCTTTGAGATCACGGGTCAGCTTATCGCCAAGGTCATTCTTGCCGTCATAGTCGTTATCTTAAACTATTTTTTCAGCAAATTCCTGATTTTTACCAAAAAAAAGAAAAAGCCGTCTGATGACGGGGCTGATGCAGAAAAATCATGATATTACAAAATTATCGGCGGAGCGCTTTTGCGCCCCGCCTCAGCGTGTAGAAAAAGGTGTAAATTCAGAAAAGCGTGCAGTCCTACACGCTGAGGAGACTTCGAGAAATCGAGCTGAATTTCGTTTTCTTG
>URED01000063.1 GCA_900546785.1 uncultured Oscillospiraceae bacterium
ATTACCCCGTTCCGGCTCTCGGCGGCAAAACGCCCATGATGGTTGCAAAAAAGCCGAATCTTGACAGCCTTGCCCAAAGGGGCGAGGTTGGGCTTGTGCGCACCGTTGCGCCGGGACTCAAGCCCGGATCGGACGTTGCCAATATGAGCGTTATGGGCTTTGACCCTATGAAATACTATACGGGCAGGAGCCCGCTGGAGGCGGCTTCCATCGGCATTGATATGAAGCCGGAGGACGTTTCCCTGCGCTGCAACCTTGTTACGCTTTCCGAGGACGGAAAACCGTATGCGGAAAAAACGATAGAGGATTACTGCGCGGACGATATTTCCACCGAGGAGGCGGCTGAGCTGATAGCCGCTGTTCAGAAAGAACTCGGAAACGATACGTTTCATTTTTATGCAGGCGTATCCTACCGCCACTGCCTGATCTGGCACGGCGGCACGACCGAACTCGGCACCATGACCCCGCCGCACGATATAACCGGCAAAGTCATAACGGAATATCTTTCTAAGAGCCAAAACGCTGCGCCGCTTATCGATATGATGAAACGATCCTATGACATACTCAAAGACCACCCCGTAAATCAGAAAAGAAAGGCAAACGGAAAAAGACCGGCGAACTCGATCTGGCTCTGGGGCGAGGGTACAAGGCCTGCAATGGGCAGGTTTGAAGAGATCTACGGTTTAAAAGGCGGCGTTGTTTCCGCCGTTGACCTTATTAAAGGCATCGGCCGCTGCGCCGGCATGGAGGTTGCCGAGGTTCCCGGCGCAACCGGGTATTTGGATACGAATTTTGAGGGCAAGGCAAAAGCCGCGCTTGATCTTCTTGAGAGGAACGATTTTGTTTATATCCACTTTGAGGCGCCGGACGAATGCGGCCACAGAAACGAACCCGAAAACAAGGTAAGGGCAATCGAGCTTATAGATGAAAAAGTGCTGCCGGTTCTTTTCGGCGGTCTTAAAAAATTCGGCGCATATAAGATCATGTGCCTGCCCGACCACCCCACGCCCATCGTGACGCGCACACACGCTTCGGACCCCGTTCCGTACGTGATCTACCGCAGCGAAAACGAGACAGAGGGCGTTGTGACGCTCAATGAGGAAACGGCAAAAGAAACAGGGATTTTCATTGATTTCGGGCCGGATATCATGCAGCATTTTCTGAAAGACTGATACTGCTGCGCAATGAATAGAAGCTGCTTAACGAATAGAATAAGACATAAAGAAGATAATGAAAAAGTTATGATATTGCTTGCCGTTTTAACGGCTGCGGCGTGTATTTTTTCCGCCTGCGGCACACAAAACGGCAGTGAGAAAAACGCAAAAGAGCCTTCTTCAGAGCTTTCAACAACGCTAAACCGTGATACGCACGAATCGATATCCTATGCGATAACGGAGGATGAGGCGCGCGGCATTGCAGATGAAGCCCTCCAGGACGCTATGGCGCAAAACGAATTCGGCAAAGGCGAAGATTATGAGATCTTTGCGTTTGAAAGCATGGAGCTTCTTTCCAAGGGCGAACAATATTGTGCGTTCAATGCCGGCTACGGCACAACAAGCAAAACGGAAAACGCAACCGGTCATGCTTATTATGCCGTGTGCTATACAGACACTTCACAGATTGCAGGCTTTGCTTATATCTGCATAGAAGCCGTTACCGGCGATCTGCTTTTTACCGGATATATGGGCGATTAAAACCATATTGTGTTCGATTAAGCTATACTATAACAAACAAAGGAGAGAAATATATGAAATTAGATACGATCTGCGTGCAGGGCGCATATGAGCCGAAAAACGGCGAACCCCGCGTTGTGCCGATCATTCAGAGCACAACCTTCAAATACGATTCCAGCGATGAGATGGGCGATCTTTTTGACCTGAAAAAGAGCGGCTATTTCTATTCCCGGCTTCAGAACCCCACATGCGATTACGCCGCCGGCAAAATAACGATGCTGGAGGGCGGCACGGCCGGAATGCTCACTTCAAGCGGGCAGGCGGCAAACTTTTACGCTGTTTTCAACATTGCGCAGGCGGGCGACCACGTTGTTTCCAGCTCTGCGATCTACGGCGGCACATTCAATCTTTTCAACGTAACGATGCGCAAGCTGGGCATAGATTTCACCTTTATTTCTCCAACGGCAAGCGAGGAGGAGATACAGGCGGCGATCAAGCCGAATACAAAATGTATCTTCGGCGAAACCATCTCCAACCCCAGCCTTGACGTGCTGGATATCGAGGCCTTTGCCAAGGTCGCGCACAAAAACGGCATTCCGCTTATCATAGACAACACGTTTGCAACGCCCATCAACTGCCGCCCGTTTGAATTCGGGTGCGATATCGTTACCCATTCCACAACAAAATATATGGAGGGGCATGCCTCCACAGTAGGCGGCGCCATCGTGGAAAGCGGCAGGTTCAACTGGGAGCAGAACGATAAATTCCCCGGCCTTACAACACCGGACGAAAGCTATCACGGCCTTACCTACACAAAGGCGTTCCCGGACGCACCGTATATCACGAAATGCACCGTTCAGCTTATGCGTGATCTTGGCTCCATTCAGGCGCCGCAAAACGCTTTCCTGCTGAATTTGGGGCTTGAAACGCTGCACCTCAGAGTGAAAAGGCACTGCGAAAACGCAAAAAAGGTTGCCGAATATCTGAAAACGAACGATCAGATCAGCTGGGTAAAATGCGCCATGCTGGAAGACGACCCGCAATACGAACTCGCAAAGAAGTATATGCCGAACGGCACCTGCGGCGTTGTTTCCTTTGGCATCAAAGGCGGCAAACAGGCGGCAACCGTGTTTATGGACAGCTTAAAGCTTGCCGCGATCGTGACCCACGTTGCAGACGCGCGCACCTGCTGCCTGCACCCCGCGTCCACCACACACCGCCAGCTTACGGATAAGGAGCTGGAAGAAGCGGGCGTAACGCCCGATATGGTGCGTTTCTCCTGCGGCATCGAGGATGCGGACGATATCATCGCCGATATCCAGCAGGCGCTTGATAAGATCTAAGGTCATAAAACCATGTTTGTAGATATTGCGAAAATAAAGATAAAAGCGGGCAACGGCGGCGACGGCGCCGTTGCATTCCACCGCGAAAAATACGTTGCCAGCGGCGGGCCGGACGGCGGAGACGGCGGCAAGGGCGGAGATATTGTTTTTGTTGTGGACGACAACCTTGCCACACTTGCCGATTTCCGCTACAAGCGCAAATATGCCGCCAAAAACGGGCTGCCCGGCGGGGGCGACAGAAAACACGGCAAAAACGGTGAAGACCTTGAGATCCGCGTGCCGCGCGGCACGGTTATAAGGGAGCTTTCCAGCGGCGCAGTTATGGCGGATATGAGCAAAACCGAGCGCTTTATTGCCGCACGCGGCGGCAAGGGCGGCTGGGGAAATCAGCATTTCGCTACGCCCACAAGGCAGGCGCCGCGCTTTGCAAAGCCGGGCGCACCGGGCGAGGAATGGGAAATAAGCCTGGAGCTCAAGCTGCTTGCGGACGTTGGACTGATCGGCTACCCCTCCGTGGGCAAATCCAGCCTGATCTCTGTTGTATCGCAGGCAAAGCCCAAGATTGCGGATTATCATTTTACCACCCTTTCGCCGAACTTGGGCGTTGTTTATATGGGCGAGGGAAATTCCTTTGTGATTGCCGATATACCCGGCCTTATAGAGGGCGCGAGCGACGGTATCGGCCTCGGCCATGAATTTCTGCGCCATATTGAGCGCTGCCGATTGCTGATTCACATCGTTGACGTAAGCGGCTTTGAGGGCAGGGACCCGAAAGAGGATTTTGAAAACATAAACCGCGAGCTGAGAAAATTCAACCCCGAGCTTGCGGAAAAGCCGCAGATCGTGGCGGGCAACAAGATCGATATGGCGGAGCCTGAGCAGATCGAGGAATTTAAAAACTGGATCGAGGCAAAGGGGCTTGAATACCATTCCATCTGCGCGCCGATTTCCGAGGGCACGCAGGAGCTGATGAACGCGGCGTGGAAAAAGCTTTGCGAGCTGCCGCCCATAAAGGAATATGAGGCGGAGGAAATCCCCGTTGAAAGCATGATCCAAAACGATCCGGGCTTTAAGATCACCCAGCCGGAAAAAGGAACTTATATCGTTGAGGCGGCGTGGTTCCCCCGCGTGCTGAAAGGCATTGATACCGAGGATTACGAGAGCCTGCAGTATATGCAGCGCATACTTGAAAAAAGCGGCGTATTTGACGCTTTGCGCGAACGCGGCATCGAGGAGGGCGACACGGTCATCGTTTACGATATCGAATTCGAATACGTGCCGTGATAGATATGAGATTTACGGATTATGATATATACGCAAAGGCGTTAAGCCCCTTAAACCTTGCTTTTATCGGTGACTGCGTTTACGAGATGCTTGTGCGCGAAACGCTGGTGGCAAAAGCCAACCGGCCGGTAAACGACCTGCACCGGGAAAGCGTTAAATTTGTAAGCGCCAAGGCGCAGACGGCGGCTTATGAAAAGATAAAGAATATGCTTACCGAAGAGGAAACGGCGCAGTTTAAACGCGGCCGCAACGCCAAGACGGGGCATTCCCCAAAAAGCGCAACAGGCGCCGAATACCACACGGCTACAGGCGTGGAAGCCCTATTCGGCTATCTTTACATAACGGGGCAGCTTCCCCGAATCAAGGCGCTTTTCGCCGTGATCTGCGCCGAAATGGAATAAACCAAAAGCGGTCTACCCTAAAAATCGGGCAGACCGCTTTTTGTATGCCGTTACTAAACAGGAAAGATAAAGTTCAATCATCTTGTGCGCGCCGGCTGAACACAACGGAATAATTTCCCAGCTTAGGTTCCCCTGACAGGGGAACCTCTTTACACAAGGGAGGCTTAATTGTGGCAGCAACACTGTTGGTGCAAACCGGCTCCCCATATCGGGGTCCCCGGAAAGCCGTAAGGCTTTTTGGGGAAAGGAGAATTTGACGAAGCAG
>URED01000064.1 GCA_900546785.1 uncultured Oscillospiraceae bacterium
GGGCAATCCTACACGCTGAGGAGACTTCGAGAAATCGAGCTGAATTTCGTTTTCTCGTCAGCTTATTGCCCCCGAGCAAAAAACGGAAAGCGCAAATGGCGCATGAACCAAGTGTTCATGCGCCATTTAACTGTTTTTTAACATTTATTTGTTTACGATTAAATTGCTATTCTATGGTTTGCTGCTTTTCTTTGCTTTGAATATGTAAAGCATATATCGCGCGGTTCAGCCGACTTTATCGACAGTCTGATTCAGCATTTGCACTTCTTGTTTTCCAAGTCAAAGATCAGCACGGCGCTGCCCAGCAGCATCAGCACGGAAAGTGCGGCGTTCACACTGGTGGGGCGCACGATCGTTTCACTGTAATTGGAAAACACTTCGTTCACCTGCGGGAAGATATGCGTCAGCGCAAGGCACACGGCGGCGCTGATCACGCCGTTTATGACCCGCCAAAGCAAAAAATCCGCATATTTCATTTTTGCTTCCTTTATTACGGAAAAGATCTGAAGATGAATGCAGAACCCGCCGAACGCAAGGTAAAACGCCGTTGCCCAAAGCGGTACCTCGCTTGCGCAAGCCGTCGTTCCGCTCGTGATTTCCAAAAGCGGGGTCAAAAGCTCGGGCAGCCGGATGTTTGTAAAAACGGCGCAGAACAGCACGATATACGCCGCCATGTTTATTACGCTTCTTGCCGATTGCTCTACGCTTTTGTTGAGCGCGTCGCCGGGCGGAACAGATAAATAGCTGCTTTCGCCCTCCTCGCTTTTTCCCCATATAAAGCTGCCCAAAAGCGCGCTGATGAGCGCCGCTGCGGTAACGCTTGCAAATAGTACGGCGCCCTGCGCTCTGCTCTTTAGGATCCCTGCCCCAAGCGCTGTTATGATAAATCCTGCGCCGCCGCTGAAATCAAAACGCAGCAGCCGCCGGGCGCAGGCGGAGTCGATATCCGCGTTTCTGTAAAGGTTGGCGGTCAGAAGCGCGCCCGTGGGATAACCGCCCAGCAGTCCTAAAAATACTGCCGGCCCCGCGCATTTCGGCAGGCGCAGAATTTTACAGGTCACGGGGCGTAACATGTTTTCCAGCGCAATGCCGGCGGCACTGTGCTGAATAAAATTAAAAATGATAAGCAGCGGAAGCAGGCTGGGTATGATTACCCTTTGGGCAAGCGCAGCGCCGTAAAGCGCGCCCTCTTTGGCGCCGGGTGAAAAAACGATCAGAACTCCCGCCAGTAAAAGCGCGGCGAAAAGTAAAAGCGTATCCTTTTTTATTTTCATAGAACCACCTATTTAATTCATATAAATTAACGGTGGTTTTATGAGAAAAAGATTGGTAAGGTCCGGCAGCGATGTTCCCGCCGGCTGTTTTACAGGCAGACCGCATATCGAGCTTTACGGCTGCAGCGCCTGCGTTGTGGACGGCCTTGAATCCGTTTTGGAATATTCAGACAGTAAGATCTGCGTTGCCGCCGGCAAAAAGCGCGTAACTTTTCGCGGAAGCGATCTGCATATAGATTCTTTTACGCCCCTCGGCGCTGTTGTTGAGGGCATGATCGTTAGTTTGGAGTATTCGGATGCTGATTAGATTTGTGAACTGGTTTTTCGGTTATGTTGAATTCTGCTTTTCGGGCGGGTTTGCGGACGGATTTATAAACCAATGTTACGCCCGGAAAATCAATATAAAAAATATCCGCTCCAAGGACGGCGCAGTGTATGCAAGATGCAGCATCAGGGCTTACAAACGCCTGCATGTGCCCGCACGCGAAAACGGCGGCAGGCTGCGTATAATAAAAAAGCGCGGTCTGCCTTTTAAGCTCCACCCGTTAAAGGGCAGGTGGGGCGTATTCTGCGGTATGCTGTTTTTTGTTTTTTTCGTTTCTTTTATGGGTGGTTTTATCTGGAATGTAACGGTTATAGGCAATGAAACGCTTGAAGCCTCAAAAATAGTGGATTACCTTGCCCAAAACGGGATAAGGGCGGGCGCGCGCTGGGCGGATACGGATAAGGAGAATCTTGAATTTGCCGTTATGGCGGATTTTGAGGAGGTAGCATGGATATCCATAAACCGGTTCGGCTGCCTTGCGCAGGTAGAAATCCGCGAAACCACCCTCAAGCCGGAGATCGAAAACAATAATGTAATTACGAATGTTACCGCAAAAAAAGACGGCGTTATCGTTAAGGTCACGGCGCTCGGCGGCTGGAGCGCGGTTGAGGCGGGTGACGCCGTAACGGCGGGGGATCTGCTCATCTCCGGCGTGTATGAGCCTGATGAATATTCGAATCCGCAGAAGAACCATTTTGCGCATGCCCACGGCAGCGTGATTGCCAAAACAGATCACGAGATCACCGTGAATATCCCGCGTGAGCAGAGCGAAAAAGTCTATACGGCTGAAGAGGAGTATAAAACGCTTTATTTCTTCGGGCTGGAGATCCCGCTCTATATAGATCAGGAAAAGACGAATACCGTTTCCGAATATCAGAAAAAATATCTTGTTTTAAATGATTTTCGCCTGCCCATAGGCATATATACCGAAACGCGGCGCACGTATACGGAGCATAAATACAGCGCTTCGGACGAGGAACTGAGAAGTGCCGCCGCAGCCGAGCTTGAAAAAAGAGAGACGGCGGAGCTGCCGGGCTGCGAGATCATAGGAAAAAATGAAAACGAGCAGATAACGGAAAGCGGTATCACGCTCACGGTTGATTATTCCCTGCTTGAAGATATAGGGGAGGAAAAAGAAATTATTTTTTCGCAGTCCGAGGATAATTCTTGAAACGCAGTGTGATGTGTGATAAAATGTGATAAACAACAAATAAAGGAGGCAGATTTATGCAGATGACCTTCCGCTGGTTCGGCGATAAGCTGGATACCGTTTCCCTGGCGCAGATCAAGCAGATCCCGAACGTTACCGGCGTTGTTCCCGCGCTGCATGACCTCCCTGCGGGCGAAGCATGGAGCGAGAGCAGAGTGCGCGCCATGTATGAGGAGATCACCGCGGCAGGGCTTTCCATGGAGTGCATAGAAAGCGTAAATGTTCATGAAGATATCAAGCTGGGCCTGCCAACGCGCGAACAGCTTATAGAAAATTACAAGACCTCTATCAGAAACCTTGCAAAAGTGGGCGTAAAATGTATATGTTATAATTTTATGCCTGTTTTTGACTGGACAAGAACGGATCTTTACATGCCGCTTCCGGACGGCTCAACCTGCCTTTCCTATGACGGCAAGCAGGTAGAGGGCAAATCGCCGGAGGATATGTTTAAGGAGATAGACGATCATTCAAACGGCTACGCAATGCCCGGCTGGGAGCCGGAAAGAATGGGCGAGATAAAGGAGCTGTTTGAAAAATACAAGGGTATTACAGAGGAGGATCTGTGGCGTAATCTTAAGTATTTTCTTGAGGCAATCATGCCCGTTTGCGAGGAATGCGATGTTAAAATGGCGATCCACCCGGACGATCCGCCGTGGGGCATCTTCGGCCTGCCGAGGATTATTACGGGCAAGGACGCGCTTTTGAAGCTTGTAAGAATGGTGCCCAGCAAATATAACGGCATCACGCTGTGCACAGGCTCCCTCGGCGCAAGCCCCAAAAACAATATTCCGGATATTATCCGCACGCCGGAGATCGGGGAGCGGATCTACTTTGCGCATCTGCGCAATGTTTCCATCAACGATAAATGGTTTAACGAGACCGCGCACGAAAGCGCTTCCGGCTCTCTGGATATGTATGAGATCGTTAAGGCGCTTCAGGAGGCGGGGTTTGACGGTTATGTCCGCCCGGACCACGGCAGAATGATCTGGGGCGAGGTTGCAAGACCGGGCTACGGTCTGTTTGACCGCGCGCTCGGCGTCTGCTACCTGAACGGACTTTGGGAAGCAGTTGAAAAAAGCAGAAAGGAATCGTAATCAATATGACACATGAGAATTTAAAAGGCAGAGTTGCCGTTGTAACGGGCGGCGGCGGCGTGCTTTGCGGCGCGTTTGCAAAAACGCTTGCGGCGCAGGGCTGCAAGGTTGCCGTGCTTGATCTGAATAAAGAGGCGGCGCAGAAATGCGCGGATGAGATCAATGCCGGCGGCGGCGAGGCAATCGCCGTGGGCTGCAATGTGCTGGAGCTTGAATCCATGCAAAAGGCAAGGGATGAGGTGAACGAACTGCTCGGCACCTGCGATATTCTGCTCAACGGCGCCGGCGGCAACAACCCAAAGGGCACCACAACAAAGGATACGCTTGAAAAGATAGATCTTGTTCAGAAAGATGAAAATATAAAAACGTTCTTTGATCTTGATCCGGACGGCATCAGCTTTGTTTTCAACCTCAATTTCCTCGGCACGCTTATTCCCACGCAGGTCTTTGCGCGCGATATGGTTGAAAAGGAACATTCCTGCATCGTTATGGTAACGTCTATGAACGCTTACAGGCCGCTTACAAGGATCCCGGCTTATTCTGCGGCAAAGGCAGCGGTTAAGAACTTTACGGAGTGGATGGCAGTACATTTTGCCCCCATGGGCATCCGCGTAAATGCCATTGCGCCCGGCTTCTTCTCTACAAAACAGAACAAGGCGCTGCTCTGGAATGAGGACGGCTCTCCCACCGAGCGCACGGGCAAGATCCTTGCCGCAACGCCTATGAACCGTTTCGGCGAGCCGGAGGAGCTGGACGGCACCCTGCTCTTCCTCTGCGATGAGGAATACAGCGGCTTTATCACGGGCGTAAGCATTCCCGTTGACGGCGGCTTCAACGCTTATTCCGGCGTATAATAACAGATGATTATGTTTTGCGGCGGGGCTTGCTCCGCCGCTCAGCGTGTAGAAAAAGGTGTGAATTTAGAAAAGCGGGCAGTCCTACACGCTGAGGAGACTTCGAGAAATCGAGCTG
>URED01000065.1 GCA_900546785.1 uncultured Oscillospiraceae bacterium
CGCCGGCTGCGCCGATCATCAGAGCGTGAACATCCTGATCATCCACAAGCGCAATAGTTTCTGCTTTCCCTTTGCACCCTACAACGATGCCCTGCGGCAAATCTTTGCCGTCAACGGTAGTAGGCGTTTCACCCGATTCTGCTTGTTTCCGCCACAGTTTCGGCGTGAACGGTACTTGTTTGTATGTTTTTCTGATCTCTCGTTTATCCGCGAATCGCGCCGTACCGTGCTGACCGTCACCAACGGTTTTTGATTTGATATTATTTAAGTTATAAATGTGAGCCAGCAGTGATATTAAACCAAGTACGGTGAACATTACCACGGCTGCAAGGATCAGCACAGACACATTGCCCATTCTTCATCACTTCCTTCCTGTTCTTCTGATAAATTTTGTGTTTCTTCCATTTCGATATGTGACTGTATTTTTAAACTGTCACAGGCGAGTTTAAACAAAGACCGCACATCGGATTCCAGAATACTTTTGATTCTGATCTGCGCATTGCCGAACAACTTGCCTACGGTTTCCATATCCTGCTCTACGGCTCTGACCTTGTTTTCGAAGCAAACCTTTTGGGTATGCGGAAGATATTGTTCGTAAAAGCCTTTGATGAGTACCTTTTCATCCGCGCTTAAGTATGCTTTTGCCATACGCAGAGCGTCAACGGCAAGGCGGTTGGCGGAACATATTGCCATTTCTTTATCCTGTGCTACCGTTAACCTTTGGTAATCCGCACAGAGCGTTTTGTACGGATAGAGCAGAGGTTTACTGTCCATAACGGATCTCATAGTTTCTTGTAACAGTACACGCATATTTTCGAGATACGGATTTGGTACTGCCGGAAGAGGTTCGATACCGTTTTGCGCTTTCAGTATTTCATTCCAGTCCTTGTACTTTGGTCTGACAAAGGAGACATCTTGGTATCCCAACTCATTCAGATGATGCCGTATCCGCCATTCCGATTCAATGCCTGCGCTGTCATGATCAAGGCACAGATAGATCTTGTTGATTTGCGGGTTGTCCTTCAGCATTTGGACAAGCGCGTGATCTGCCACCGAGCAGAGCGACACATACGAATGTTCCTGCCAATTATCCTTGTGCAAGGTAATACACGAGAGCATATCTATCGGCGCTTCAAACACATATATTCTTTCACTTGAGCCTGTGTAATGAAAACTGTATCTTGAATCACAGTCATCCACATTACCTTTGAACGATTCACCCAGCGTGTATGTACCTCTTTTATGTGCGTGGCGCGGAACGCCGTTTTCATCCACGCCAACGAATACACAGTTATGGTGGTCTTCGCTTTCATACAGCAGTTTTTCATGCGCGAAGTATTTAATCACATCACGGTCAATGAACCTTGATTTTAATAAATAAGCAAAGACCTGCCGCATATCCTTGTTCGGTTTCGGCAGTTTAAAATGCTTTTCTTTCTGTTCCCTCAGTTCAACTCTGAGCGGTTCTATCTTTTCGTCAAGCAGCATTTGAACGGCGTCCTGATAACTTTTGTTGTAGAACTTCTGCACGAACTGTACGGCGTTACCGCCGACCTGTTCGTATTGGCTGTACCAGAGGTTACCCCTTATCGTAACTCTGCCGCCGTCTTCCCAAAGCATTTCCGAACCGCATCGTTTCAGTTCTACACCTTGGGACAACAAAAAAGCAGCCAGATCTGTTCCGGCTGCCCTCTGCTTTTGTTCTTCCGTAAACGGAATGTATTCGGTTTGATTTCTTATATGAACACCCTCTTATCGATTGATTTTTATTTTCCCAGTAGGCACCGGGCTGATTTTTCTGAAAAGTCAAATAAAATCTTGTGTGTTTTTTACCCGCAAGTTATATTATATTTCAAGATATTTCGAGTAAAATAAAATGAAATTTCATTTTACTCGCGCTTTACAGTTTCCTGATACATTGCAATTAAGAAACACAGAAAGCCATATTTAGTCTAAAAGATTTTTAATTCAGCAGGAATGTACATACGAACTTACAAAAAAGAACAGAATGCAGGATATAACTTCTTGACGACATATCAATATTTTGATATAATATGAGTATAATAATGGAGGTGAGTTATATGCCGACAATCAGACCAAGTGCAGATCTAAGAAATAACTATAACGAAATATCTCAGTTTTGCCATGATTATTCCGAACCGGTTTTTATAACGAAAAACGGAAAAGGCGATTTGGCAGTGCTCAGCATTGAAGCATATGAAAAACTTTGCGGAAAATTTGAACTGTATACGCTTCTAAATGAAGGACTGCAAGCTGAAAAAGACGGGAAAATAAAACCTTTTGATACGGTTATCGACAATCTGAAGAAAGGATTATCGGGTAATGTATAACATCGTAGTTACCGAACCAGCTCAAAAGGACTTGGAAGCCGCGGTTTCATATATTTCAAATGAATTAAAAAATAAACACGCTGCATTGCGGCTTCTTGAGCAAGTGGAAAAAGAAGTCAGATCCCTATCCGAAATGCCCGAACGATATAAACTGGTTGAAGATGAGATCCTTGCAAGGGCGGGTTTCCGCTTTATAGTGATTAGAAATTATTTACTGTTTTATATCGTTCGTAATGATACAAAAACCGTAGTCGTTCAGCGTTTCCTTTATGCAAGAAGAGACTGGCTAAACATACTTAAAATCAATGAGCTTTCAAAATCTGAAAACTAATTAGAGCCTGCGATGCAAATTGCAGGCTTATTTTATGTTCTCAATCCCTGCGCCATTTTCTTATCTTGAATTTTTCTTCTTTGCTCGCGTTCAAGGATCATTTTGTTCCTTCCCTTATCTTTTCTTTGCTTTTCTTCAAAGAGATTCGCAATGTAAGCAAAGATGCGGATGACCGAAGAAACGGCAATCGTCTTTTGCAGTTCCTCTCGATTTTCAAGAATCGTTGCGGCATAAATGTTACCCTGCTCGGCTGAGGCTTTCAAAAAGTATAGTCCTTTTCTTTCATCTTTTGGTATTTCCTTACCAAACAAAAGCATTTTGCCGAGCAGCAATTGAGCCCATTCGTTTCCTTTTTGCGCGGCTGTATATAACAGACTGATTGCTCTTGATATGTTCTTTGGTACGGTATCGCTTTTGAGTAATAACTTCGCAAGAGCGTACTGCGCTTTGTCATCACCGAGTTGAACACTGTGTTCAAGCAGCCTGCTTGCTCGCTGATCGTCTTTAGGAACAAGCTCGCCTTTAATCAAAATAAAGGCGAGCATTTTTTCTGCCGGTGCAAAGCGTTGTTCTGCCGAGTGTTCAAGCAAACGAACGGCGGCACTTTCTTTGCCCGCATATTCACCTGAAAACAAATATTGACAGGCAAGCGTGTACTGCGCATAGCGGTTTCCCTGTTTTGAGGCACTGCGCAGAAGATGTATCGCGCGCCTAAAGTTTCTTTCCACATCACCGTTTCCGAGGTACTGTTTGCCGAGATAATACTCTGCCCATTCGTTATCCTGAGCGACAGATTTCTCAAGCCAATAAATGCCTGAACGGATATCTGGTTCACATAAATCACCTTGAATCAGTAACTTTCCGAGTCGGTACTGCGCGTATTCGTTTCCTTTTTCTGCTGACTCTTTGAGCAGAGCCAGTCCTGTTTCTGGGTCATAAACTTCTGAGTTTTTATCAAGCAGTCGTTTTGCTGTGATGTATTTTTCAAAAGAATTCATAGTGAAATATTCGTCAGTGATATTGTCGGGCGGTTCCGGCTCTATCTCATCTTCGCTGATGATAATCGGTTCGTCCGTTTCATCGTCATCAAATACCATCACGAAATCATCAAGCCGCAGCGCTTCTTTGATGATCATATTGCGGATGCTACTGAATTCTTTGTTTTGAGACAGCGGAACTCTTTTTAATTTTTCATTCGTATAGTGGCAGACGACCTTATCTTTTTCAGCATACCACAACTGATAAAGCGCTTTGATGCGCTTGTCTTTTTCCAGTTCATCAATAGTACGGTTCACCAAAACTTTCAGTTCGGGTTTCAGATAGCCGTAAACTTTTTTGCCTTTAACGGTTTTCAACTTGTCACGAAGTTCAAACAAAAGACGAAGTATAGTTTCATTTTTGACTGAACTGTTCCGCAGACTTTGAATCATTTTCTCAGCAATTTCTTTACTTTCTGCTTTGATTTCGTCACGGTATTCTGTCTGCTTTTTGTAGATTTGGAGCAGATCGTCTTTGAATATTTCTTTTGCAAGACTTGCCTTTATGTTTCTGATACCTTTTCTGCCGAGAAAAGCAGTACTCGGATGCGTAGAATAAGCGATCATATGCACATGAGGATGGTGACCTTCGTTGTGAAACGCGGCATACCATTTAAAGTCTTCGGGTGCAATATTCATATTGATTGCAATGATATTTTTCTTTGCTGACAGCAGATCCTGCCACGCCTTTACATGATCAAAGCCAAGACGGGCGGCGTCTTCTCTGCGAAGAGATATGATATGCGTCCAGATATTTCCCTCGTATGCATCGAGTTCTTTTTCAACTTGGGATAACACAACAGGCTTGCCGTTGTCGGAAAAGAGTCCGTGTTCCGCTATCTTTTCCGCTCCGGGACGGGTCGCCATGTATTTTGCGTATGTTCCAAAGCCTTCTTCGGTTGCAATAGATTCAAGAACTCTTGATATATATTCGCTTGCATTACCAACAGTCGGCTTGGCAATGTAGTCGTTGTATTCCAAAAGTTCTTTGCTCAAAGGAT
>URED01000066.1 GCA_900546785.1 uncultured Oscillospiraceae bacterium
CGGCTTTTAATAAGATGCAAATAACAAGAAGTAAGATTAATCTTTTGTAACTCTTATTTGAACCGCTGATAATGCCATACAGAGTTATCAGCAATATGCTCAGAATACAAATAAATATTTTTATTTCGTCTGAAACGTCAAATACGAAATATATTAAATCAGTGTGTTCTACTCTGCTTTCCCTAATCTGCATAATAAAAGGACAGGAAATCACGTATATTGCAACTATAAAATCTAAAATTCGCAAAAATAATCTTTACATAACTTGATTTTTGGCTGGTCTTCCAATTATCTTTTTTGTTAAAGCAGCTTGTCCTTTTCAACCGCTTTGCTTACTGCGTTATGCACGGCGTTTTCAAAGCCGTCCGCCTGCAGGGATAATACACCTTCAATCGTTGTGCCGCCGGGAGAGCATACCATATCGGTCAGCTTGTAAGGGTGTTCGCCGCTTTCAAGCACCATTTTGGCGCTGCCTAAAACGGTCTGCGCCGCAAATTTCAGCGCAAGCTCCTTGTTCATTCCGTTTTTAACGCCCGCTCTTGCAAGCGCGTCAATAAACATATAGGAGAATGCAGGCGCGCAGCCGGCAATAACGCCAAACAGGGGAAAGCTGCTCTCGTCAAGCTCTGTAATTTCACCAACAGCGCCGAATACGGTTTTAATAAAATCCTTTGCTTCGTCGTTCGCCATTGCGTTTGCACACATTGCGCTGCACGCTGCGCCTACTTTTGCGTTGATGTTCGGCATAACTCTTATAACAGCGCACGGCGCGACAAGGCTTTCTTCTATGAAAGATATGGTCTTTCCCGCAGCTATCGAAACCACAGTCTTTTTCCCGCAGACTGTGCCGCTGATCTCTTTTAATACGCCGGAAAGCACATTCGGCTTGACAGCCGTTACAACAATATCGCCCTTTTCGGCTGCTTCGGCGGCACTCTGCGCAATGTGGATGCCCGTTTCATCGCTTAATTCTTTCGTCTTTTGCGCATTCGTATCATATGCGTAAACATTTTCAGGCAAAACTGCGTTCTTCGCGGTTATACCCCTTATGATGGCGCCCGCCATATTTCCGCAGCCTATAAAAGAGATCGTCATTTTATTTGTCCTCCGTTTGTTATTATCTTTTCATTTTACTGTATTTTTCCCTCGTTGCAAGCCCGCCGCGAATGTGCCTTTGCGCCTTGTTTTCTTCAAGCACCGTTTTAACATCGTCATAAAGCAGCTTGTCAATATCTCTGAGCCGCCTTGTAACATCAATGTGCACAGTCGATTTGCTGATCCCGAAAACGGCCGCTGCCTGTCTTACGGTTGCGCCGGTATCGCGTATGTATTCGCCGATCTCAACGCATCTTTTTTCAACATTACCTATCAAGGCTTTCACCTTCCTCGGTAATATATATTTAGATGCGCGGCGGTTTATACATGTTTTTGCATATTGCCTGCAATCCGAATCTTTATAGTTTATTTTAACGCAAAAATTAAAATAAGTAAAGGTATTTACATATTTGTTTTTATTATGTTATAATTAACCAGTATGTATTATGAATTATTCTGTTTTTATGAGGTGTCTTATGATCTATGAATTGAAAAAGGATAACTATAAAAATTTCAGCGTTTTTAAAGATAATGTCCTCGAGCCGAGGTCGTATTTTATTCCGTTTTCTTCAGAAAAGGAATTGAAAGAAACAGATATCAGAACGGAGCGTTATTCGTCTTCCATGGTTGCGGTTCTATCCGGCGAATGGTACTTTAAGTACTATGAAAAAGTTTCTCAGATGCCGCAGTCTTTTGACACGGATAAAGAAGAATGTGATGTTATATCCGTTCCCTCCTGCTGGCAGTTTACGGGTTATGAAAAGCCGTATTATATCAATTCGCGTTATCAGTTTGAATGCGATCCGCCCCATTTTCCGGAGGATTGCTCGGTAGGCGTTTACATCAAAAAGTTTATGCTTGGCGATATCAGCGGTAAATATACGATCACGTTTCTCGGCGTGGCGCCCTGCTTTGATCTGTTTGTAAACGGCAAATATGCAGGCTACAGCGAGGGAAGCCATAATACAAGCGAGTTCGATATAACCGCCTTCCTTGCACAGGGTGAAAACGAGGTTGTTGTTTGCGTTCATAAATGGTGCAACGGCACTTACCTTGAATGCCAGGATATGTACCGCAACAACGGTATTTTCCGTGATGTCTATATCACACGCACGAGTCTAAATTCAATTTATGATTTTGAGGCGCGCACGAGCCACAGGCCGGACGGCACGTATCTGCTTGACGTTATACCGTCTTTTGACATCAGCGATGAGGTCGCTTTTACAGCCACGGTCTGTGACGGCGATACCGTCCTTGCCGAAAAAAGCATCAACGTATGCCCCGGCAAGGTGGATAAGATCACCTTTGACGTTCTTGATGTTCTGGAGTGGTCGGCAGAAGCGCCAAAGCTTTATACGCTTTATCTCAGGCTGGAAAAAGGCGGAGAGCTTTGCGAGATCATTCGTAAAAATATCGGTTTCAAGCATATAGAGATAAACAGAAATGTCTTTTATTTCAATAACAAAAAAATAAAACTTCTCGGCGTCAACCATCATGACACTAACCCCAAAACAGGCTATGTTATGACGATTGAGGATATGGAAAAGGACGTCAAAACATTTAAAGACTATAATGTAAACTGCGTGCGTACCTCCCATTATCCTCCCGATCCGGCTTTTATAGACCTCTGTGATGAATACGGCGTTTATGTTGTTGATGAGGCTGACATCGAATGTCACGGCGTCTGTGAGGTGCATAAGCCCAATTTGATCTCGCAGAACCCTGCGTGGAACGAGCATTATTGGGACAGAGTTTCGCGTATGTTTCAGCGCGATAAAAACCATCCGTCTATCACAATGTGGTCGCTCGGCAACGAGTCCGGCGGCTACCGCTGTCAGGATTATTGCTGCGAAAATCTGAAAAAGCTTACGGATATCCCGGTCCATTATGAAGGCGCCTGCCGCACAAAGCGCTGGTCTTATGATGTTCATTCGGAAATGTATACTTTCCCCGGCACCTGTAAAAAAATTGCCGCAGGTAAAGGACTGCCTTCAAAATATTATGAAAAGCCGTTTTATCTCTGTGAATATGCGCATGCTATGGGTGTAGGCGCAGGAGAGCTTGAAACTTATGTCGATCTGTTTTACAGCTCGGATATCATGCTTGGCGGCTGTATCTGGGAATTTGCGGATCATGCCGCGTATGATGAGAACGGGGCTTACGAATATACATACGGCGGCGACAACGGCGAGTGGAAGCATGACGGCAATTTCTGCGTTGACGGCCTGTTCTTCCCGGATAGGACTCCGCACCCGGGCGCGCTTCAGATGAAAGCCTGTTACCGCCCCGTAAGGGCAAGCAAAAAGATCGGCGGCGAATTTGAATTTTTTAATCACATGTTTTTCAAGGCTGCCGAATATACTGTAAATTATTCTGTCTTGAACGATGGTGTTGAAACCGATTCAGGTTCGTTTGATATTTACGTTGAACCGCAGAAAACAGAAAGAAAAACCATTTCTCTCACGGAAAAGGGCCACACCTCCGTTATATTTACTTATTATGACGGCGAAAAGGAGATCGCGCGTGAGCAGATCATCGTGCAGCCGTCCTACAACGCTTCCGATATCAGTTCCGTCACCGCCGAATGCGATAATACGCCGTTAACCGTATCCGAAAGCCAGGGCAGAGTGATCATCGGCTTTAAAAACGGTTCTTTGCGCTTTAATTGTGACAACGCAGAGATGGAAAGCTATGTGTATAATTCCAAAGAGCTTTTAAACCAGATCCCGCTTTCCAATACCAGAGGTTTTGTTCCCAGCCTTTACAGAGCGCCGCTGGATAACGATATGTATTTGAAGCTTGTTTGGCACAAGGAAGGGCTGCAGCATATTGCGTGGTCAAAGAAAAAGTGCTCTTATGAAAAGAACGGCAACACGGTAGTCATAACCGCACTGTATCGCATAAAAACCGCGGCATATCCGAATGCCGGCACTTTTAAGGTAAGGTATACAGTAAATCAGCTGGGCAGGATTGCCGTTGAATACAGC
>URED01000067.1 GCA_900546785.1 uncultured Oscillospiraceae bacterium
CGCCGGCTGCGCCGATCATCAGAGCGTGAACATCCTGATCATCCACAAGCGCAATGGTTTCTGCTTTTCCTCTGCACCCTACAACAATGCCCTGCGGCAAAGATTTGCCGTCAACAGTAGTCGGCGTTTCTCCCGATTCTGCCTGTTTTCGCCACCGTTTCGGCGTGAACGATACTTGTTTGTATGTTTTCCTGATCTCCCGCTTATCCGCGAATCGTGCCGTACCGTGCTGACCGTCACCAACGGTTTTGGATTTGATATTGTTTAAGTTGTAGATGTGGGCCAGCAGTGATATTAGCCCCAGAACGGTGAACATCACTACGGCTGCAAGGATCAGCCCAGACACATTGCCCATTCTTCATCACTTCCTTCCTGTTTTTCTGATAAATTTTGAGTTCCTTTCATCTCGATATGTGACTGTATTTTTAAACTGTCACAGGCGAGTTTAAATAAAGACTGCACATCGGATTCCAGAATGCTTTTGATTCTGATCTGCGCGTTCCCAAACAACTTGCCGATGGTTTCCATATCCTGTTCTACAGCTTTGACCTTGTTTTCATAGCAAGCCTTTTCAGTGTGCGGCAGATACTGTTCATAAAAGCCTTTGATGAGTACCTTTTCATCTGCGCTTAAATATGCTTTTGCCATACGCAGAGCGTCAACGGCAAGACGGTTGGCAGAACGAATCTTCATATCTTTATCATCAGATGCCATAAACCTTTGGTAATCCGCACAGAGCGTTTTGTACGGATAGAGCAGAGGTTTACTGTCCATAACGGATCTCATGGTTTCTTGTAACAGTTCACGCATCTTTTCAAGATACGGATTCGGTACTGCCGGAAGAGGTTCAATACCGTTTTGTGTTTTCAATATCTCATTCCAGTCTTTGTACTTTGGTCTGACAAATGAGACATCTTGGTATCCCAATTCATTCAGATGATGCCGTATCCGCCATTCCGATTCGATTCCTGCGCTGTCATGATCAAGGCACAGATAGATTTTGCTGATCTGTGGATTGTCTTTCAGCATTTGAACAAGCGCGTGATCTGCTACCGAGCAGAGCGATACATACGAATGTTCCTGCCAGTTATCCTTGTGCAAGGTAATATACGAGAGCATATCTATCGGTGCTTCGAACACATATATCCTGTTGCTTGTTCCTGTATAATGAAAACTGTATCGGGAATCGCAGTCATCCACATTACCTTTGAACGATTCGCCCAGCGTGTATGTTCCTCTTTTATGTGCGTGGCGCGGAACGCCGTTCTCATCCACGCCGACAAACACACAGTTATGGTGGTCTTCGCTTTCATACAGCAGTTTCTCATGCGCGAAGTATTTGATCACATCACGGTCAATGAATCTTGATTTCAAGAGATAAGCAAAGACCTGACGCATATCCTTGTTCGGCTTCGGCAGTTCGAAATGTTTTTCTTTCTGCTCCTTGCGTTCAACTCTGAGCGGTTCTATCTTTTCGTCAAGCAGCATTTGAACGGCGTCCTGATAACTTTTGCTGTAGAACTTCTGCACGAACTGCACGGCGTTCCCACCGACCTGTTCATACTGGCTGTACCAGAGGTTACCTCTTATCGTAACTCTGCCGCCGTCTTCCCAAAGCATTTCCGAACCGCACCGTTTCAGTTTTACACCTTGGGACAACAAAAAAGCAGCCAGATCTGTTCCGGCTGCCCTCTGCTTCTGTTCTTCCGTAAACGGAATGTATTCGGTTTGATTTCTTATACTATCACCTTCCTTATTCTCTCAATCCCTGTGCCATTTTCTTATCTTGAATTCTTCTTCTTTGCTTGCGTTCGAGAATCATTCTGTTCCTGCCCTTATCTTTTCTTTGCTTTTCTTCAAAAAGATTCGCAATGTAAGCAAAGATGCGGATAACTGAAGAAACGGCAATCGCCCTTTGCAGTTCCTCTCGGTTTTCGAGGATCGCCGCGGCATAAATGTTTCCCTGCTCGGCTGAGGCTTTCAAAAAGTATAGCCCTTTTCTTTCATCTTTCGGTATTTCTTTACCGAATAAAAGCATTTTACCGAGCAGCAGTTGAGCCCATTCGTTTCCTTTTTGCGATGCTGTATATAACAGACTGATTGCTCTTGGTATGTTTTTTGGCACGGTATCACTCTTGAATAATAATTTTGCAAGCGCATATTGCGCTTTGTCATCACCGAGTTGTACGCTGTGCTCAAGCAGTTTGCTGGCCCTCAGATCATCTTTAGGAACAAGCTCGCCTTTGATCAAAATGAAGGCGAGCATTTTTTCTGCCGGTGCAAAGTGTTGTTCTGCCGAATGTTCAAGCAGACGAACGGCGGCGCTTTCTTTGCCGGCGTATTCACCTGAAAACAAATACTGACAGGCAAGCGTGTATTGCGCATAGCGGTTTCCCTGCTTTGACGCGCTGCGCAGAAGATGTATCGCACGCTTGAAGTTTCTTTCAACATCACCGCTGCCGAGGTACTGTTTGCCGAGATAATACTCTGCCCATTCGTTATCCTGAGCGACAGATTTCTCAAGCCAGTAAATACCTGAACGGATATCCTGTTCGCACAGTTCACCTTGAATCAGTATCTTCCCGAGTCGGTACTGCGCGTATTCGTTTCCTTTTTCTGCTGACTCTTTGAGTAGAACCAGTCCTGTTTTTGAGTCATAAACTTCTGAGTTTTTATCAAGCAGTCGCTTTGCTGTGATATATTTTTCAAAAGAATTCATAGTGAAATATTCGTCAGTGATACTGTCGGGCAGTTCCGGCTCGATCTCATCTTCGCTGATGATAAACGGTTCGTCTGTTTCATCGTCATCAAATACCATTACGAAATCATCAAGCCGCAGCGTTTCTTTGATGATCATATTACGAATGCTGCTGAATTCTTTGTTCTGAGACAGCGGAACTCTTTTCAGTTTTTCATTCGTATAGTTGCTGACGATCTTATCTTTTTCAGCATACCATAACTGATAAAGCGCTTTAATGCGTTTGTCTTTTTCCAGTTCATCAACGATACTGTTGACCAAAACTTTCAGTTCGGGTTTAAGATAGCCGTAAACTTTTTTGCCTTTAACGGTTTTCAGCTTGTCACGAAGTTCAAACAAAAGGCGAAGTATAGTTTCATTTTTGACTGAACTATGCCGCAGACTTTGAATAATTTTCTCAGCAATCTCTTTGCTTTCTGCTTTGAGTTCGTCACGGTATTCCGTTTGCTTTTTGTAGATTTGGAGCAGATCGTCTTTGAAGATCTCTTTTGCGAGGCAGGATTTGATGTTTCGTATTCCGACTTTTCCGAGGTATGCCTCGTTCGGATCAGTGGAGTACGCGATCATATGCACATGAGGATGATGCCCCTCGTTGTGGAACGCGGCGTACCATTTAAAATGATTAGGCTTGATACGCATCTGTTTTGCGATCTCATCACGGCTTGCATTGAGAAGATTCTGCCAAGCTTTTACATGATCAAAGCCAAGTCGTGCGGCGTCTTCTCTGCGAAGAGATATGATATGTGTCCAGATATTTCCGTCATATTCATTTAACTTTTTTTCAACCTGAGATAAAACAACAGGCTTTCCTCTGTCTGAAAAGAGTCCGTGCTCCGCAATCTTTTCCGCTCCGGGGCGGGTCGCCATGTACTTAGCGTATGTTCCAAAGCCTTCTTCGCTTGCAATAGATTCCAGAACTCTTGATATATATTCGCTTGCATTACCGACAGTCGGCTTGGCAATGTAGTCGTTGTATTCCAAAAGTTCTTTGCTCAAAGGAT
>URED01000068.1 GCA_900546785.1 uncultured Oscillospiraceae bacterium
AACGGACAGCTCCCCGCAAGATTTCGAGTCAGCCCCGTTATGACCACTTCGATACGTCTCCGTATATATAAACCCGATTGCCCGGATTCTTTATTGTTTTGTTTTTTCGAACGGGGAGCCCCGTTATGCCCTGTTGCGGTGCCCGAAAAAATCGGCGGGCTTTCGCTTTCCTTGATTTTTTCGACCGCGGCCACTCCTTTTTGCTCCCTTTATCTGCCGCCGGCAGCGGTCGCAAACGTCCCCACTTCGATACGTCTCCGTATATATAAACCCGATTGCTCG
The DNA here is from genome assembly GCA_900546785.1 of uncultured Oscillospiraceae bacterium. Classification (GTDB taxonomy): domain Bacteria; phylum Bacillota; class Clostridia; order Oscillospirales; family Acutalibacteraceae; genus Eubacterium_R; species Eubacterium_R faecipullorum. The sequence goes on from URED01000068.1 coordinate 283, forward strand.
GATCTTTCTTCGCCTTGCGGTTACAAGTCAAAATCCCATCCGCAAAGTTTACCCTTGAATTGTATCTCAAACGGCGGCATTTGTCAATGAAATATTGCAATGAAGTTTTCAATATGATAAAATTGTTTATATTAATTTTAAGGAGCGGCAAGATGACGGCAATTATTGATTACGGCGCGGGGAACCTGATGAGCGTAAAAAAAGCGCTTGACTACATAGGCGCAAAAAGCGGCATTACCTCTGACCCCGCCGAGATAGAAAAGGCAGACAGCGTGATTCTGCCCGGCGTTGGCGCGTTCGGCGACGCAATGGATTCCATGCGCAGCCGCGGGCTTGATGACGCGGTAAAAAAAGCGGCTCTGAGCGGCAAGCCGTTTCTGGGCATCTGCCTTGGGCTTCAGCTTTTATTTGCAAAAAGCGACGAGAGCCCGGCGGCGCAGGGCCTTTCGCTTTTAAACGGAAAAATTACCGAGATCCCGAAAGACCTTGGTTTAAAAGTGCCCCACATAGGCTGGAACAGCATTGAGAAACGCGAAAACAGCCGTCTGTTCGGCGGTATTCCCGGCGGCACCTACTTTTATTTTGTGCATTCCTACTACCTGAACGGCGCGGACGAGAGCGACGTTGCCGCTACCACGGAATACGGCGTAAAAATAGAATGCGCCGTTGAACGGGGCAACCTGTTTGCCACGCAGTTCCACCCGGAAAAAAGCGGCGAGGCGGGCTTGCAGGTGCTCAAAAATTTCATTGCGGCGGAGGTATAAACATGTATGCAAAACGGATAATCCCCTGCCTTGACGTTAAAAACGGCAGAGTGGTAAAAGGCGTTTCCTTTGTGGATCTGCGGGACGCGGGCGACCCGGTTGAATGCGCCGCGGCATACGACCGCCAGGGCGCGGACGAGCTTGTGCTGTTGGATATAACGGCAACGCACGAGGGGCGCGGCACGATGATAGACATTGTGGAGCGCGTGGCAAAATGCGTTTTTATTCCGTTCACCGTGGGCGGCGGTATCCGAACGACCGATGATTTTAAAGAGCTTTTGCGCGCCGGTGCGGACAAGATCTCCGTAAACTCGGCGGCGGTGCGCAACCCGGCGCTGATAAACGAGGCGGCGGAAAAGTTCGGCAGCCAGTGCGTGGTGTGCGCAATCGACGCAAAACGCAGGGAAAACGGCGGCTGGGAGGTCTACCTCAACGGCGGCAGGATACCCACCGGCATTGACGCGGTGGAATGGGCAAAAGAGGCGTATTCGCGCGGCGCGGGCGAGATCCTTTTGACCTCCATGGACTGCGACGGGCAAAAGACGGGATATGACATTGAACTGACGCACGCCGTTTCCACGGCGGTGGGCATACCCGTTATCGCAAGCGGCGGCGCCGGAGCAAAAGAGCATTTTTATGACGCATTCACGGCGGGCGCGGCGGACGCGGTGCTGGCGGCAAGCCTTTTTCACTTTAACGAACTGCCCATACCCGAGCTTAAAAAATATTTACGCGATAAAGGCGTTTCCGTAAGAATGTGAGAAAAATGGTGCAAAACACGGCATTGATCAAAACGAAAAGGCTTATCCTGCGCGAGATGACGGAAAAGGACCTGCCCGCCCTGCGCAGGATTTTGCAGGACAAAGAAGTTATGTACGCCTATGAACACGCTTTTTCGGACGAAGAGGTGTTGCAGTGGTTCAAAAACCAGCTTCGCCGCTACAGAGAGGACGGCTTCGGATTGTGGGCAGCGGTGCTGAAAAGCAGCGGCGAAATGATAGGCCAGTGCGGGATAACCTATCAGAATCTGAACGGCAGGCAGGTGCCGGAGATCGGGTATCTGTTTCAAAAAGCGTATTGGCATAAGGGCTACGCCGCAGAGGCTGCGCAGGCTTGCAGAGAATATGCTTTTTGCACACTCGGCTTTGATGAGGTGTATTCAATCATACGGGATAATAACCTGCCCTCCCAAAAAGTTGCAGAGAGAAACGGCATGAAACCGTGCGGCAGGATCATAAAGCATTATTACGGCATAGATATGCCGCATATCGTTTACAGCGTGCGCTCGGACGAGCAAACAAAATAAAAAATGAAATTTGATATTGATTTTCGCTTGGAAATATAGTAGAATGATTACACAATTTGCTTTGGGGCATTAGCGCAGTTGGGAGCGCGCCACACTGGCAGTGTGGAGGTCACGGGTTCAAGTCCCGTATACTCCATTTTTTTATTTCCTATTTCCAAGCCGGTCGAATCTCGACGAGTTCAATAAACTTTTGTCATATTTGACCTATCAAGGTTTCCGGTACTTGCAGTACGCCTTGCTGCTGTGCTTGGAAAATGATGAATACCTTAGATTGATCTGCAATTCTTTCCTGAAGGATAACCCGTCACACGGGTATCCTTCACTTCAACTTAAAGTCCCTGCCAAATTCAAAATTAATAAACCGGCCGCTTTCTGCACATACTATAGCGAGGTGATTATATGGCATCCTATGTATCCCCGGCAATCCGGGACAAATTCGAATCACTGTCTATTAATCTTAAAAACTGTATCCTGGAACGGGATGTAAGGCTGGAATCCATCCACGACTTAATTCACGTTCTGGAAGATATCGTGGCAGAGGGAGAGGCAGAATAGGCAAGGAGGATTACGCATGAAAGAGATAGTTGAAGCACCTATTCCAACGATTTCAGACAAGCAGAAGGATAAGGAATCCAATGACGAACGTCTGAATCCTACAAAGGCAGTGGAACCGCTGCCAGAATCCCAGCGGCCAAGG
>URED01000069.1 GCA_900546785.1 uncultured Oscillospiraceae bacterium
TTTCTGCTTTGGATTTTAAGTATTGCACGATCTCATCATCCAAAAATCCGTAATATCCCGATGGGCGCTGCATATCGTACTGCTGATATTCTTTTTCGAGGTCGTCATGAACATCATGCAGTCCGTTCTCTGCCTGTCCTGTTTTGAAATATTTCCATTGGTTGTTTTCATCAAAGACATATACATACTCCGTCCAGTTGCTCTCGTCATTAAGATCAGCCAATGTTGCCACACGAGCCTCTGTACCGGTTTCACCGCGGTCACGACCGTAGGCAACGGTTACGCCTTCCTGCCGCTCGTTATAATCAAAACTGTGCGGCAAGTTCGGATCGGGTTCCAGCTTTTCCTGCAGTGTGGAAAGATCACCGAGAGCAAGCAGCGCGTCCACCCGTTCCGGTGTGTTGTAATGGTCGAGCAGCATTGCGCCGTTGTATGTCAGATATCCGTCAGCGTGACAGTAAATGGTGAGGTATGCATCCTCACCGATCTTTTTAGTAATAAAACTTCTTGTGCTTATTTAAATCACTCCTCGTTTTCAACATAATTGATATATGGTATCTTCAGCCAGTGCGTCCAGCCGCTTGATGTGATCGGTGTTTTGATCATACCGTCATAGGTGTTGGCGGCATGGATCACATAGCCGTTTCCGATATACACGCCGATATGACCTTCATGCCATATGGCAAGTCCGGGTATATCCGGCATAGTGTTTATCGGGCCTTTTTCTGTTGCGGCGGCGTACATACCGTCAGCCGTAACATCTTTCATGCCGTTCGTGCCGTATTTGATTGTTCCGCTTGTCGGATCATACCAGCCGTAGCCTTTGATAAGGCCTACACAGTCAGCCGTTCTTCTGCCGAGCCAGTGGGAACGGATGTAATCTTCCTTTTCTGAAACATTACTTCCAAACACACTTTTAAGTCGGTTCAGTTCGGATTCGGTAAGTACATCGCAGTGAGAACCGTACACATATCCCCACTTGTTTTCATAGGCGTACTCCGCCCACTTCACAAGATCGAGATTATTCTTTTCTGTGCTTAAACCCGAAATGTCAATGACCGTGTTTTTGATAACGCTCATAAGGTTATTAAACTCATCGGCGTCTATTGACACGCCAAAGGCAGAAAAAATGGCGGCTCTCAGTTCATCATCACTGTTTGACTTTTCAAAGCAGTCTGCATACTTAGAGATAAAATCGGGATCTGCTTTCTCTGCATCAAAAAGGGCACAAGCGTATAGCGCCTGTGCCTTTTTCACTGTGTAGGTATTCAGTTTTCTTTTTTCAAATTCGGTTTGGATAGTATTCATTACCGTTTCCAGTTGCGTGAGAGTCGCTTTATCCTCTGCGGACAAATTCTGAACGACCATTTGCTGAGCCTGTGCGGTATCGATCTGAATGTCATCCATGTTTCCCATAACGCCCATGAAAACGATCAAAGGCAGAAAAAACAGCATGATGACCGAACAGATCAGCACGCCTATTGCCGCTCGCCCTCGCTTATCCGAAACAACGGTTACTGCCGTTTTTGCAATTGCTGCAGTTGCAGCCATTTCATCACCTCCAACAAAAAGGGCAATACAAGTGTACTGCCCTTTTTTATTTTATATTTCAAACTTTTGCTTAAAGTTACTTCTGTTTGAACAATATTTGATAATAGTTTCACCTACATATGGCACATAAATGTTTTTGCTCTCGGTTCGCCCTTTTCTATTAAAGAATTTACTAACCCAAACATTTCTTACTTCTTTGATGAGGTCATCTGTAATAATTAAGTGGGCCAATGTAGCATCTTCTAATTTTGAATCGTGAATTTCTTTTATTTGTTCAAAACTTTTTAGGCTACATAACTCTTCTTTGACTTTTAAAGTGTAGGTATTAATCATTTCATCACCTCCGAAAAATAAATAGTATGGAGAAACGCCGAAAAAATTTGATAAAAGTAATAGGTTCTTTGCTGACATATTTTTTCCGCTTTCATAGTTACGGATGTCTCTTTCGGATATTTTAATATTTATACTCTCCAAAATCTCACTCAGACTTTCTTGAGTGTAATTATTCTTTTCGCGCAAATGTCTAAGCCTTTGCCCGCACTCGTATCTTTCTTTACTCACAGTTTTTCTCCTAAATAAAAGGTATCATAAAATGATTAATTAAAACAGGAAAATATTTTCCTTATTTATTGTACCATTTTTCTAGTATTAAATAAATAGATTATCTTCCCCCAGCCTTGCCGAACATTTTCTGTTTAAATTCGGGAGCGATAACTTGAAGAAGATATCTTTCGTTTCCGCAACGATACAGACATGTGCCTCTTTCGGGATACTTGATAAGTTCAAACTCTGACGGCTCAATCTGCATGATGTCTATGTATGTCTTCGGCTCGATGTTTCCGGCGTTGAACAGAAACTGATGTGTCGGTATTGAAAACAGCGGCTTGGTATATTCCTTGATACCGTCAAGCATAAAGTCCTCAATATTCTGACTTGCAAGAATTACTGAACTGTCTTTTTTGCGGACACGCTTTGATGCGTTTCGGA
>URED01000070.1 GCA_900546785.1 uncultured Oscillospiraceae bacterium
GCCGGGCTGTGTTTTTACTGTGCAATTTTTCTTATCAACGCTCCCGCGCTTTTTGATTTCATCATTCTCTTATACATGGAATCAACCGTTACGGGGTGCAGTGCTTCAACTGCCTCAAGCAGTTTGGAATTTTTAACTCTGTATTTCTGTTTGGGGTGCGGGGCGGATACCGCCTTTATAACGGCGTTTACCAAATGCTTTGGGTCGTTGGCAAATTTCAGTTCAAAATCCATAAAGAATTTCATGGTTTCTAAAATATCTTTGTAATAGTGTGTGTTTTCTATAAGCTTGTCAAATGATTTTGCAGTTTTGCTGTGCATGGCTGTTTTAAAGGAACCCGGCTGTATCTTGATTACGGGAATATCCAGAAACATAAGCTCTCTGCGCAGCGAATCATTGTATGCCTCAACGGCATATTTAGATAAAGTGTAGGGGCCGTTAAACGGCTGCGGCGTCATCCAGCCGCATTCCGAGGAACAGTTTATAATTCTGCCTTTGCATTTCTTTATAAGCGGAAAAAAGGTCTTGTTCACACGTACCATACCCATCAGGTTCACTTTGAGCACATCTTCAATTACGCGCACATCGCCCTCAATCAAAGAAGCCATCTGCTGCACGCCGGAAAAATTGATGATGGCGTCCAGATGATCGGTCTTGCTGCATACAAGCGCATAGGCTGCGTCTATGCTGCTTTGGTCGGTTATATCCATTTTAACCGGGTATTCATCCTCGTTGCTATACTCTTTTAGCGCGTCTTCATTTCTGCCGCAGGCAAATACAAACCAGCCGTTTTGCGTCAGTGCCTTTGCAACCTCATAGCCAAGTCCGCTGGTGGCGCCGGTAACAAGTGCGTATTTCATTTTCTCCCTCACCTCAAAAATAAACAAATTATAAACAAAATATAACATAAAAATAAACTCAGGTCAATATGCTTAAGGGATGAATATTCATAATTCCTATGTTTTATTGCTATAAAAAATAAGAACGGAGCAAGCTCCGTTCCTGTTTAAAGATTGTTCAGATCATAAGGCGTTTTTTGATATACAAAGTAATTGAGCCAGTTGGAGAAGATCAGATTTCCCGCGCTCTTCCAGTTCATTTTCGGTACAAGGTTTATATCGTCATTCGGGAAATAGTTTACGGGCTTTTTTATCGGCAGTCCTTTTTCAAGATCTCGGAAATATTCCTTGGCAAGTGTGTCCCTGTCATATTCGCTGTGCCCCGTAATAAAGAAATTGCGGCAGTCCATATCGGAAATGATATGCACGCCTGCCTCCTCACTGTAGGATATGATCTGCAGATCCTTAACTTTTGCAATATCGCTCGTGTTCAGCTCCCATTCCCGTGAATGCGGCACGTAAAAAACATCGTCCATTCCCCTCATAAGCGGATGCGTTACATCAAGGCTTATGTGCGGATAAACGCCAAAGCGTTTTTCAGGCAATTCGCGCGGATTTATTCCGTATTTATAATACAAGGCAGCAAATGCGCCCCAGCATAAATACATCGTTGAATAAACGTTTGTCTTTGTCCATTTAAATATTTCGCAAAGCTCGTCCCAAAAATCAACGTCTTCGAATTTTAGATCGGCAAGCGGAGCGCCCGTAATGATCATGCCGTCATATCTGTTATGCTTTATCTCATCAAACGTTTTATAAAATTTCAGCATATGCTCCATCGGCGTGTTTTTGGAAACATGCGTGGAGGCCTGTAACAGTTCCACATTGACCTGAAGCGGGGAATTTGATAAAAGCCTCAGAAGCTGTGTCTCGGTCACAATCTTTGTCGGCATCAGATTCAGAATTATAATATCAAGCGGCCTTATATCCTGCGTATCCGCTCTCCTGTTGCTCATCACAAATACGTTTTCAAGCTCTAAACTTTGCTTTGCAGGCAGTTCCTCGTCTATTCGTATAGGCATTTTATCACCCCTTTAATATAATGTAATAATATATTAATATATATACATATATACTGCTTGCAGGTAAAATCAATTATAGCAAATAAAAAATACAAATGCAACCGCAAATTTTTGTGTAAAAAGACGAAAGCAAAAAAAATCTGAAATTTCCCCAAAAAAGTTGTTGACTTTTTTATTCCGTTGTGGTAATATTATCAAGCACTCTGAAACGCGGGGCACGAAGCAACGCAGG